>JADZAN010000029.1 GCA_020852815.1 Gemmatimonadaceae bacterium
AGAGTGATCAGCCGTCGCGCGCCGCGTCCCGCCGTCCACTCGCCCCGCCCCTCGCCCGTGTACGCCCCACTCCCACCCCCCGGACCACGTCGCCACTTGACAGGTCGCTTCATATCAGAGTCAGCGAGAAATCACTTGAAGGGGGTCAGAGTCACCGAACCAAATTCTCGCTGACTCTGACCCCAATCTGGCGCCGAGCCTGGCCCACCCCCCCGCCCCACCCTCCCGATGCGCCGCGCGCGTCCGGAGCCTAGACTCTCCCGCATGACCGACGCCGCCACCGCCGCCGCCCAGGGGGGCGCTGACCACCGCCCCCACCTCGCCGCCCCGGACGAGAACCCCTCCTTCATCAAGGGGCTCTTCCTCGGCGAAATCCGCGAGGAGATGGTCTTCCCCTTCCCGACGATCGCCCCCGACGAGAAGGAGTCGCTCGACGCGATCCTCGATGCGTTCCGCGCGTTCGCGAAGGACCACATCGACGCGAAGCGCCATGACCACGACGGTCGCTTCCCCGACGAGATGCGCGAGGGCTTCCACGCGTTAGGCCTCATGGGGCTCAACATCCCCGAGGCGTACGGCGGCTTCGGCGCCAGCGCCAAGGTCTTCAACCGGGTCTTCGGCGAGATCGGCGCCACCGACCCGGCGCTCGCCGTCTATTTCGGCGCCCACCAGTCGATCGGCTGCAAGGGAATCGTCCTGTTCGGCACCGAGGAACAGAAGCAGCAGTACCTCCCGCGCTGCGCCTCGGGCGAGATGGTCGCCGCCTTTTGCCTCACCGAGCCAGGCTCGGGCTCCGACGCGCAAGCGATGAAGACGACCGCCGTCCCCACCGACGATGGCCGCGGGTACATTCTCAACGGGACGAAGATCTGGATCTCCAACGCCGGCTACGCCGGGGTCTTCACCGTCTTCGCCAAGGTCCCGGTCGAGGTCGACGGCAAGACGAAGGAGCGCGTCACCGCCTTCATCGTCGAGCGCGGCACCCCGGGCATCTCCCTCGGCAAGCTCGAGGAAAAGATGGGGATCAAGGCCTCCGACACGCGGTCGGTGATCTTCGACCAGGTGCGCGTCCCGGCTGCCAATCGTTTGGGCGACGTGGGGCAGGGCTTCAAGATCGCGCTCGAGATCCTCAACTCGGGGCGTCTCGGGCTCGCCGCCGGTTCGGCGCGCGGGACGCGGCAGATCATGAACGAGGCGATTGCCTACGCGAAACAACGCGAGCAGTTCGGTCGCCCCATCGCCACCTTCGAGATGCTGCGCCGCAAGATCGCCCTGGCGGCCGCCGAGTGCTATGCGGCCGATGCGGCGTGGTTCCTCACGGCGGGGATGGTGGACCGCGGGGGGATCGACTTCTCGCTCGAGACCGCCGCCTGCAAGGTCTTCAACTCCGAGATGGCCTACCGCGCCTCCAACGAAGGATTGCAAATGGCGGGCGGGATGGGATACTCGAAGGAGTTCCCCTTCGAGCAGAGCGTGCGCGACTCGCGCATCATGCTCATCTTCGAGGGGACCAACGAGATCCTCCGCGCCCTCATCGCGCTCATGGGCTTGCAGCAGCCGGGCGAACGCCTCAAGGCGCTGGGGAAGGCGCTGCAGGACCCGATCAACGGATTCGGCGCCATTTCGTCGTACCTCGCCGGCCGCGCGCGCAGCACGCTCAACAAGCCGGACTTCACCAGGGTGCACCCCGCACTCGAGGAGGAGGGGGAACTGGTGGCCGGGCAGATCCACGCCCTCGCCCGCGCCGTGGAGACGGCGCTGCGCAAGCACGGCAAGGCGATCATCGATCGCCAGTACGTGCAGGAGCGCCTGGCCAACGCGGCCATCGACCTCTACCTGAGCATTGCCGCGCTCTCGCGCTGCAGCGCCGAGCTCGACGCGGTGGGCGGGAACGTGGAGCAGGTGGCCAACGAGGTTGACTGCACGCGCGTCTTCGTGCACGCGGCGTACCGCCGCACGCGGCGCGCCCTCAAGGCGCTCAGCATCAACCAGGACTCGCGTATCGACGCAATCGCCACGCGGGCGGTCGAGGCCGTCGACCTCGCCCCGCCCTCACCCACCGATCGTTAGGCATCCCGGATGGAGTCGTTCGACTCGCCCGCGCCGGCCGCTCCCGCACCGCGCACGCCGGCCGCCCGTGGTGCAGCCGGCGACGCGGCGGGTGACGCAACCCGCGAAGCCGCTCCCGATGCCGCCGGCGTACAACCATGGGAGGCAGCCGACGCGGCCGGCACGCGCCTGGCCAGCACCGCCGCCACGATCAAGCGGGATTGGTCGCCGCTCTGGATTGCCCTCGTCTACGCCGTCCTCGGCATCCTGTGGATTGTCTGGTCCGACGCCGCCGTGCTGGCCATCGTGCGCGACCAGGAGGCGCTGACGCGGCTCCAGACGTACAAGGGATGGTTCTACGTCACCGCCAGCGCCGCGCTCCTCTTCTACCTGGTGCGCCGGCGCGTGAACGCGCTCAATGCCGCCATCGCCTCGCAGCAGGCCACGACGCGCGAGCGCGAACGGCTCGTGACGATCCTCGAGGCCACCACCGACCTCGTGTGCGTGATCAATCCCGACAGCTCGCTGCGCTACCTCAACGCCGCGGGACGCCGGCTGCTGGGCATTGGCCCCACCGAAGCGCTGGATCGCTTCCGCTCGTCGCAGTTCCTCGCACCATCTGATGCGGGACAGCGCCCCGACGTGCAGCTGCTCGCCGGGAGCGCCGACGTGCTGGAGCTCGAGCGCGACCTCCTGCGCCTGGACGGGAGCCTGGTGCAGGTGTCGCAGGTGCTTCTCGTGCACCGGGACGCCGGCGGCGGCGTGGAGTTCATCTCGACCATCGCCCGCGACATCACGGAGCAGCGGCGGCAGGAAGGGGCGCTCCGTCAGGCGCAAAAGATGGAGGCGGTCGGCCGCCT
Organism: Gemmatimonadaceae bacterium; assembly: GCA_020852815.1. NCBI lineage: Bacteria > Pseudomonadati > Gemmatimonadota > Gemmatimonadia > Gemmatimonadales > Gemmatimonadaceae > Gemmatimonadaceae bacterium. Next base: position 2,910 of record JADZAN010000029.1, read on the forward strand.
GGCCGGCGGCGTCGCGCACGACTTCAACAACCTGCTCACCGTCATCCTCAACTGCGGCGACGCGCTGGCCCGCTCGCTCCCTGCGTCGGACGAGCGGCGCGAAGAGGCCAGCGAGATCGTGCAGGCGGCGCAGCGCGCGGCACGACTCACGCGGCAACTGCTCGCCTTCTCCCGGCAGCAGGTCCTCGAGGCACGGACGGTCGACGTCAACACCGTCGTCCGCAACCTGCTCGTGATGCTGCGGCGGCTGGTGGGCGACAACGTCCAGATCCTCGACCGCCTGGACCCGGCGACACCTCCCATCCTCGTCGACCCTAACCAACTGGAGCAGGTCCTGGTGAACCTGGTGGTCAACGCCCGCGATGCGATGCCGCGCGGCGGGACGATCACCATTCGCACCGCCGATGCGCACGTCGGCGAGAAGCGCGTCGCAGTGCTGGAGGTGAAGGACACGGGCGTCGGGATGGATGAAGCGACGCGCGCCCGGATCTTCGAGCCCTTCTTCACCACGAAGGAGATGGGACACGGCACCGGGTTGGGGCTGGCCACGGTGGCGGGGATCGTGGAGCAGTCGGGGGGCGAGATCGTCGTCGAGAGCGCCCCCGGGCGCGGTTCCATCTTTCGCGTGCGCTTTCCCGCCGTTGCGGCTGACGACGCCGACCCCGACGCCGCGGCGCGCGCCGCCGGCACCCCCGCCAGCAGCGAGGCCGTGTCGAGCGACTGGGACCCGCGCTGCCGCATCGTGGTCGTGGAGGACCAGGACGCGGTGCGACAGGTGACGGCGCGCATGCTGATGGCCGAGGGGTACGACGTGGTGCAGGCCCGCTCGGCCGAGGAGGCGTTGCGCACGATCAACGACGGCCAGGACGTGGCGCTGATCGTCACCGACGTGGAGATGCCGGGCATCGGGGGAGGGGCGCTGGCGCGCCTCCTCGAACGCGGCGATCGCCGGATTCCGGTCCTCTTCATGTCGGGCTACACCAACGATTCGCTCCTGCGGCGCGGCGCACTCCCCGCCAACGCGTCGTTCGTCCCCAAGCCGTTCACGCAGGAGGTGCTGCGCTCGGCGGTCCGCAGCGCGATACGCCCGTCGATCGGCGGCTAGCGCCTAACGAGTCCGGCGCCGCCCGGCGCCGCAGGGCAAGGCGCGGCACGTTTCCCCGGGAGCAGGGAGCACGACGCACGACCGCGCGAGCGCCAACCTCACCGTCGCCGCGCCTCGCGGAGAAGGCAGCCCGGACACTATCATCAAGCACCCGCCAGCACCCACGCCGCGTCCGCTCCACCCCCATCCCCACTCCCGTGCGCGTCCTGTTCGCCGAGGATGACCGTCAGTTGCGAGAGTCCGTCGCCCGCGGGCTGCGCGAGGCGTCGTATGTCGTCGACCTGGCCGCCAATGGGACCGACGCGCTGGCGCTGGCGCGCGAACACAGCTACGACGCCGTCATTCTCGACATCCTCATGGCGGGGGCGAGCGGGCTCGAGGTGTGCAAGGCGATCCGGGCCGATGGAAGCTCGGTCCCCATCCTCATGCTCACGGCACTCGACGCGATCGAGCAGCGCATCACGGGGCTCGACGCAGGCGCCGACGACTACCTCACGAAGCCGTTCGACTTCGGTGAGCTGCTGGCGCGCCTGCGCGCCCTCACGCGACGGCGCGGCGAGGTGCTCGCCCCCGAGCTGGTGATCGGCGACCTCGTGATCGACACGACGCGGCATGAAGTTCGGCGCGGCGCGCGCGTGATCGCACTCACGACAAAGGAGTTCACCTTCCTGCACCACCTCGCGCGCCACGCCGGGCGCGTGGTGAGTCGCGCCGAGCTGATGGAGCACGTGTGGGAAGACCGGAGCAACGCGTACTCCAACATCATCGACGTCTACGCCAGCCGGCTGCGCCGCAAGCTGGAGGAAGGCGACGAGACGCCGCTGGTGGTGACGCTGCGCGGGACGGGGTTCATGCTCAACGTTCCGGGTGAGTCGGCGCGGCGCGATCGCGCGCGCGGCTGAGGGCGGCGGCCAATGCGCTGGTGGCCGACGTCGCTCCGCGCGCGGCTCACGCTGTGGTTCACCGTCGTCCTCGGCGTGCCGCTCGTCGCCTTCGCGATCGTCTCGTACGTCGTCTTCGACCGCACGCTGCTGGCGCGCACCGATCACTTCGTGGATGACGCGCTGTCGGCGTTCGCGCGCGAGCTGGCCAACGAGCGGCGCCTGGCGCCGAGCAACGAGGTGGCGGCGCGCACGACGGTGCACGAGGTGCGCTTCTCGCAGCTGCAAATCGCCATCGCCGACTCGCTGGGGCGCACGCTGGCGGCGAGCGCGTCCGATCAGGACGCGGCGGCGCGCGCCGCGGGGATTCCCTCGTTCGACACCGCGCGCGCCCTCGCCGCCGCGCGCGGCGTGACCGCGGCCGCTCCGCGCTTCCTCACGCTGGCCGGCCCTGGCGGGGACTGGCGCCTGCAAGCGCGCATCGTGCGAGTGGCCGGCGAGCCGTTGCTCCTGGCGGGCATTGCGCCCTTGCGCGACATCGAGGACGTGCTGGCGCGCATCCGGCGCGCCTTCCTGGTGGCCATCCCGTTGCTGCTGGCGGCCGCCGCGGCGGGCGGGTTCTTCATGGCGCGCCGCTCACTGTCGCCGGTGGCGGTGATGGGCGCGCGCGCCGCCGCCATCACCGACGCCAACCTGCACGAACGCCTCCCCGTCGTCACGCCGCACGACGAGCTGGGTGGACTGGCCGTCGTCATCAACTCCCTCCTCGACCGGCTGGAGCGCGCCTTCGCGCAGCAACGACGCTTCATGGCCGACGCCTCGCACGAGCTGCGCACCCCGGCGGCCATCCTCAACACCGAGTCGCAGGTCACCCTCTCACGCGAGCACCGCAGCGAGGAGGAGTACCGCGAGTCGATGACCGTGATGCAGCAGGCCGCCGCGCGCCTGACGCGCATCGTGGACGACCTCTTCCTATTGGCGCGCGCCGATGCCGGCCACCTCGTGGCTCGCATGCGCGACATCTACCTGGACGAGGTGGTGCACGACGTGACGCGCGCCGCACGCCCGTTAGGCGAACGGCGCGGCGTTCGCGTGGAACTGCAACCGGTAGTCGACGCCCCCTTCCACGGCGACGCCGACCTCCTGGGGCGCCTCCTGCTCAACCTGCTGGACAACGCGATCAAGTTCTCCGTGGGTGGCGGCACGGTCTCCGTTGCACTCGCTCGTCACGACGCCGCCGCCGGTTCCGCCGGCCCCGCCGGCCCCGCCGGCGCTGCGCGCTATGAGATCCGCGTCGTCGACGACGGCCCGGGGATCCCCCCCGAGGTGCAGGAACGCGTCTTCGAGCGCTTCTTTCGTGGCGACCCGGCCCGCGGGCGCGTGGAACCGACCGAGACGAGCGGGGCCGGCCTCGGCCTCGCCATCTCGCGCCGCATTGCCGAGGCGCATGGCGGCACGTTGCAGCTCGTGGCATCGCGCCCGGGGCGCACGGAGTTCTGCGTCACACTCCCCGCCACCACGCGAGGGGCGTCGACCCCAGCGGCACCCGCCGCACCAGCCGCACCCACGACACCAACCGCACCGGCGACGCCATCGTCAGCACCGCGCGCCGCGCGTCTCCCCGCCTAACGTGACCGCTGCCTGACGCGACCGCGGCCTGACGCCACGCCGGCCTAACGCAACCGCGCGCGCAGCGCCCGCAACGCCGCCATCCGTTCGTCGCGCCACGCCAGGCGCTGCGGCAGCCGGTCCAGCGGAAGCTGCTCGCGCATCGCCCGGTCCAGCGTCGCGACGATCGGTGGCGTCACCACCGGCTCGGTGGCTCCGCGCTCGCGCGCCATCTGGTCGAACATGAAGCCGTAGCGTGAGAGGTAGTCGGCAATGCCCCCCGGCGCGTTGAGGTCGACGCCTTGCAGGGGACCTAACCAGGCCCAGCGCAACCCGAAGCCGTCCCGTATCAGTGCGTCCACGTCGGCGGGCGTCATGAGCCCGTCGCGCACCACGCCGAACATCTCGGTGAGGAGCGCGCCCTGCAGGCGGTTCATCACGAAGCCCGGGCGCTCGCCGTTCACGCGCACGGGGACCTGCCCCACCGCGCGCATCGTCGCGAAGGCCTGTGCCACCACGCCCTCGTCGGTGAATGGCGCCGGTACCATCTCGACCACCGGTATCAGGTGCGGCGGCGTGGCCGGGTGCGCCACGATGACGCGCTCGCGCCGCGCCAGTTCGCCGGCGAATCGCGACGCGCCGATCGACGACGTCGAACTCGCCAGGATGGCGTCGGTGCTTGCCTGCGCATCGAGCTCCGCGAAGAGCGAGCGCTTCACCTCCTCATCCTCCTCCACCGATTCCTGCACCCACTCCGCACCGTGCAGCGCGTCAGGCAACGAACCCGCCAGCGCGATGCGCGACACGATCTCGTCAGGGGCAACCTCGGGGGCAATGGCGCGCGCGGCAGACGCGCCCTGGCGAACCCGATCGTGCAGCGAGGCACGCACCGTGGCGTGTCGCGCGAAGACGCGCACCTCCCAGCCGGCGCGCGCAAAGACGAGCGCCCACGAACTCCCGATGATCCCCGCCCCCACGATCGCCACACGCCGCGTCCCGGCGTGCGCTTCGACAGGCGTGGCGCCAGTCATGGCGACAGGCATGGCGACAGGCGTGGCGCCAGGCCTGACACCGGGCGCCAAGCGCTGCGTCCCACCTGATGCACGAGCGTCCGACATGTGCGCCCTCCCGAGAAGCGATGTGGCCAACCGATGTTGCGGACAACTTCGCCAACTGTGGCGCGAGCGACCACGGGGCACCCCGACATTAGCATCTCATCATCAATCGGCACGTCAGGAGATTGCGGACTGTCTCCGGCCGACACTTCCAGTAGGGTGCCCGGCGCTGCGCCGCGAATGCTTGCGTATGCCTGGCATTGTCCGCTGTGAGACGTTTGATGGAGCAGGAGCAGGATGAGCGAAGCGGGATCGGTCGATTGTATCGGGACGGTATTGGCACGGAGCTTCCCGGCCGGGGAGCATGTCGGCGAGGTGCTCGACGCCGCGATGGACGGGATCCTCGTCGTCGATTCCACGCGCCGCATCGCCTTTGCCAACCGCTCGGCGGGTCGCATCTTCGGGCATGCACCGGAGGCGATGCTCGGTCAGCCGCTCGAGCTCCTCGTTCCCCCCACCGCACGCCACCTGCACGATCGCCAGGTGGGGCATTTCCTCCAGCATGGCCGCAGTGAGCGCGGACACCGGGTCGGCTTCGTCACCGGCGTGCATGCCGACGGGCACGAGCTGACGCTCGACGTCACGATCAGTCGCATCAATGCGTGGCAGCGCGGCGCCGCCGTCGCGATCGTTCGCGACGCGTCCGATCGCCTGGCGCAGGAGCAGGCGCTGCGCGAGCGTGACTTGCGCTTCCAGCTGGTCGCGCAGGCCTCCGGCGACGTGCTGTACGAATGGCGCCGCTCCACCGGCATCACGTGGTTTGGTGACGCGCTGACGCGCGTCCTGGGGCACGACCCCGCGGCGGCATGCACCTCCGAATGGTGGCAGGAGCGCATCCATCCGGACGATCGCCCCCGCGTGCTGGCCAGTCTCATGGACTTTCACACGTCGAACCGCGCGGAGTGGTGCGAGGAGTATCGCTTTCGCCGCCACGACGGGACGTACGCCACGCTCCTCAACCGGTCCACCTCGTCGCGGGACGATGGGGGGCGCGTGGACGGCACCGTCGGCGCCCTGATGGACGTGACGGCGCTGCGAGCGGCCGAGGACGCGCGCCTGTCGCTCGAGGCACAGCTGCAACAGGCGCAGAAGATGGAAGCCATCGGCCGCCTGGCCGGCGGTGTGGCGCACGACTTCAACAACCTCCTCACCGTCATCATCGGCAACCTTGCCCTCGCGCAGGGAGGGGTGGGGCGCGGCGAGCCGGTCGCCAGGGAAATCGACGAGACGATGAGCGCCGCCCGTCGCGCCGCCGACCTCACCCGTCAGCTGCTCGCCTTCGCACGCCGCCAGGTCATGACCCCGCGCGTCGTCGACCTGAACGATGCGGCGCAACAGGCGTTGCGCCTCGTGCAGCGGCTCATCGGCGAGCGCATCACGATCGACTGGTCTCCCGCCGCCACGCCGCTCTGGGTGCGCATCGACCCGACGCAGTTCGAGCTCCTCCTCGTCAACCTCGCCGTGAACGCCCGTGACGCCATGCCGTCCGGCGGGACGCTGAGCGTGCAGCTGACGGAAGCGTCGCCGGAGGAATTGACCACGCTCGCCCCCCTCGTGCCGCCCACGGGACGCCCCACACGCTACGCGCGCTGCGAGGTGCGCGACAGCGGTTCCGGCATCGCCGCCGACGTGCTCCCGCACATCTTCGAGCCCTTCTTCACCACGAAGGGACAGGGGAAGGGGACCGGACTCGGCCTCAGCATCTGCTATGGGATCGCGCAGCAGTCGGGGGGACACATCCGCGCACGGTCGCGCCCAGGCCATGGCACCTCGTTCATCGTCTGCCTCCCGCTCACCGATGCGCCGGAGCGTACCGAGCCCGCCACCGACGCGCCGGTGAGCATGCGCGGCGACGAGACGATCCTGCTGGTGGAGGACGAGCCGGCCATCCGCTCGCTCTTCTCCACCGTCCTGCGGCGCAACGGCTACACCGTGCTGGACGCATCATCTGCCGAGGATGCGGTGGCGGTCGCCGAGGCGCACGGGCGCGCCGTTGACCTTCTCGTGTCAGACGTCGCGCTGCCGCGCGCGAGCGGGGCGTGGCTGGCGCAGGAGCTGATCTCGCGTGCGCTGGCCGCACGTACGCTCTTCGTCTCGGGTCACGCCGAGGCGCTGCTGCAAGGCGGCGACGGCGCACTTCCCGGCAAGGGCGCCTTCGTGCACAAGCCGCTCACCGGCGACGCGCTCGTTGCCAAGGTGCGCGAACTGCTCGACCAGCCACCGTCGGCACCGTAGCCGCGAGCAATCGCCCGCGTGCAGGCCGGCGTACGGCGTGCGCGCGGCGTGCGCGCGGCGTCGCGGTTGCGAGCTACCCGATGGCGTGCCAACGTTGCCACGACGTGGGGCGTTGCCCCAGCACCGTCCCGACGTTCGACATGCTGTCCCCCCATTCGCATTCGCTTATGCTCCCGTTGCGTCCATTGCTCCTTGTCGCAGCGCCCGCGCTCGCGGCGCTCGCCTTCCCGCCCGACAGCACGCCGCCCACGCGCAGCACATGGGCGGTACCGTATCCGGCGCCCGCCGCGGCGCTCGATTCCACCCTCAAGGCAGGGTACCGCTGGCGCAACGTCGGCCCCGATCGCGGTGGGCGTTCGATCGCCGCGAGTGGCGTGAAGGGGCGCCCTCGCGAGGCGTACTTCGGCGCCACGGGCGGCGGGCTCTGGAAGACGACCGACGGCGGCGAGAACTGGCTGCCGGTGACCGATGGTCTCATCAGCTCCGCCTCGGTTGGCGCCGTCGCGGTGAGCGAGTCCAACCCCGACGTGGTCTTCATCGGGATGGGTGAGACGTGCATTCGCGGCAACATCATGCCTGGCGACGGCGTCTATCGTTCGCGCGACGGCGGGAAGACGTGGACGCATGTGGGCTTCCGCGAGTCGCACGGCATCTCGAAGATTCGCATTCACCCCACCAACCCCGACATCATCTACGTCGCGTCGTTCGGCAAGTTCTCGGTGCCAAGCCAGGAGCGCGGGGTGTTCAAGAGCACCGACGGCGGCTCGACGTGGAAGCGCGTTCTCTTCCGCGACGACAAGACGGGCGCCATCGACATCTCGATCGATCGCAACAACCCCAACGTGCTCTATGCCTCGTTGTGGGAAGCGTATCGCAAGGAATACCAGATGTCGTCGGGCGGCGAGTCGAGCGGCTTGTTCAAGAGCACCGACGGCGGCGAGACGTGGAGCGAGATCACGCGCAACCCGGGGATGCCATCGGGGCTCGTGGGGCGCATCGGCGTCGCCGTGTCGGGAGCCAGCTCGAGCCGCGTCTATGCGCTGGTGGAGAACGAGAAGGGCGGGTTGTTCAGCAGCAACGACGCCGGCGCCACCTGGACGCTGGTGAACGACAAGCGCGACATCCGGCAGCGCGCCTTCTATTACACGCACGTCTTCGCCGACCCGAAGAACGCCGACGTGGTCTACATGCAGAACACGTCGATGTTCCGCTCCACCGACGGCGGGAAGACGATGAAGGCGATCGACAACGGGACGCACGGCGACTTCCATGACCTGTGGATCGACCCGGACGCCCCCGATCACCTGGTGGTGGCCAACGACGGCGGGGGTGCCGTCAGCAGCAACACGGGCGGGAAGTGGACGGCGCAGGACTTCCCCACCGAGCAGTTCTACCACGCGATCACCACGGCGCACACGGTCTACCACATCTGCGGTTCGCAGCAGGACAACTCGACGCTGTGCGTCCCCTTCAACTGGAATGCCGCCGCCTTCGGGTTGGGGAGCGGTGGGCGGCGCGGCGGCGGTGGCGGCGGCGCCAGCGACACCACGCGCCGCGACATCACGCTGGGCGGGATGGCCGTGTCGTACGTCGCCGGCGGCGGCGAGCCGGGCTACATCGCCACCGACCCGCTCGATCCCGACCTCTTCTACTCCGGCACCAACAACGGCGCCTACGTCGACAAGTTCAACCGCCGGCTGCAAACGTCGCGCGAGGTGAACCCGTACCCCTGGTTCTACTCGGGCGAGCCGAGCAAGGAGATCAAGGAACGCTGGCAGTGGACCTTCCCCATCCTCTTCTCCAAGGTCGACCCGAAGCTCCTCTTCGTCTCGTCGCAGCGCCTGTGGGCCACGCGCGACGGCGGCAAGACCTGGTTGCGCCTGTCGGGCGACCTCACGCGCCACGCGCCGGAAACGCAGGAGAAGTCGGGCGGCCCCATCACTGGCGACATGAACGGCCCCGAGGTCTACGGCGTGATCTTCTCCGTCGGCCCCGGCAAGAAGGACGTCAACGTCATCTGGACGGGGAGCGACGACGGCCTGGTGCACGTCACGCGCGACTTCGGGAAGAGCTGGAGCAACGTCACGCCGAAAGACATGCCCGACTTCGGGCGCGTGTCGCAGATCGATGCCTCCAACTTCTCGTCAGGCACCGCCTACATCTCGGTGCGCAAGCCGCTCCTCAACGACTTCTCGCCCTACATCTTCAAGACGACGGACTACGGGAAGAGCTGGACGAAGATCGTGAACGGGATCCGCGCCGATGCCTACGTGCACGCGGTGCGCGAGGATCCCACGCGCAAGGGACTCCTCTACGCGGCCACGCAACACGGCGTCTACATCTCGTATGACGACGGGGCCAACTGGGAGAGCCTGATGCTCAACATGCCCGACGTCCCCATCTCGGATCTCATCGTCGAGGGGAACGAGCTGGTCATCGCCACGCACGGGCGCGGCTTCTGGGTCCTCGACAACATCGCCCCGCTGCGGCAGGCAACGCCGGCCATCACCGCCGGCGACTCGCATCTCTTCACCCCGCCTGCGCTCGTGCGCTCCGGGCCGGGGATCGTCCTCAGCTGGTGGCTCAAGTCGCCCTACAAGTCGGCCAGGCTCGAGATCCTCGACTCGGCCGGTGTCACGCTCCGCACCTTCGAGCCCGATACCACCAAGCCGGATTCGACGCGCCCCCCCTCGGGCGGCTTCGAACGCAACCGGCGCACCTATCTCCCCAAGGGGACCGGGCTCCAGCGTCTCGTGTGGGACGGGCGCGCCGAGGGGATTTCGTCGTTCCCGGGGATGATCCTGTGGGGCGCGGGGACCAACGGCCCCGCTGTCCCGCCGGGGAAGTACAGCGTGCGCCTCACGATCGACGGGAAGAAGCTCACCGCGCCGCTTTCCGTCAGGCGCAACCCGTGGATTGCCGACGTCAGCGACGCCGACCTCGTGGCGCAGTACAAGTTCGGCAAGATGGTGCGCGACAAGGCCACCGAGGCCAACGACGCCATCATCGCCATCCGTCGCGTGAAGACGCAGCTCGACGACCGCACCAAGCGCGCGAGTGCCGATGCGGCGCTCAAGTCCGCCGGCGAGACGTTGCGCACCAACGCCAGCGGCGTGGAAGAGAGCGTGTACCAGGTGAGGAACCAGAGCGGGCAGGACCCGCTCAACTTCCCCATCAAGGTCAACAACCGCCTGGCCAACCTCCTCGCCATGAGCGAGCGCGGCGACGGACGTCCCACCACCAACATGCCCGAGATCTTCGGCATCCTCAGCACGGAGCTCAAGGGTTACACCACGAAGCTCGAGCAGGTGTGGAAGGTCGACCTGGCCGCGGTCAACAAGGAGCTGGCGCGCCTCAACCTCGCGGCCATCGACCCCAACTGTCCAAAGGCGGAGGGGTGCGGCGTGGTGCCATGAGATAAGCGAGGAGAACGCCGCGCGGCGGTCTCACGCGTCAGGCAGTGTCACGCAGAACGGCGGGCCGCCATGGCCCGCCGTTTCGCGTTCGCCCCGACCGCCAGGTTGCCCTGACTACTTCGCTGCCTGCGGCGGGGCGAGGTTGCGCGCGTCCGAACGTCCGCTCGCTGCCTTCCGCCACGTCGCCACGGTGTTCCGGACCTGCTGCGCCGTTGGCGGCTGCGACCAGACGCGGATCTCGAGGTTCTCGCCGGTCGTCACCACGGGAGAGCCGGCCGCCAGCGGTGCGATCGACAGGATCTGGTGCTCCGGCCCGGCGGCCGACCAGTCGCAACGCTCGCTGCGAGTCCCCCACACGATCATGCGCCCCGTACTGGTGGCGATGATGAGTGAAGCGCCGCTGCGCGAGAAGGCGATGGCCGTCGGGGTGACGCCCGTCAGCTGCTCGCAGCCGAGTGCTTGGGCGCTGTCGATGCGTCCGCCGCGATAGCGCATGCGGTGGACCATGCTGCCGACCGTCACCGCCACGTCGCGCCCGTCGGTGGCCACCGCCATCTGGCTCATGGTGCCGGTCACGCTGTCGGTCGCCGGCGCGCGCCAGAGTAGCCGCGCCGCACCATTCCCCACCCACCCGAAGACGTTGCCACGTTCATCGGCGGCGAGCAGGTCGCGCTCGTTGAGGTAGGCGAGCGATGTCACCCGACCGCCGCCAGGAAGCCTCGTGCGTCGCGGCGCGCCCTGCGCCGTCAGCCGCACCACGTCGCCATGTATCGTCCCCACCGCCATCTCGCGCGCCGACGGCGTCACCGCCAGCGACTGCAGCGTATCGGGGAGCACGGTATCGCGCTCGCGCCGCCAGTCGGGGCGCGTGACCAGCGACACGCGCCCATGACGCCCGGCCACCGCCAGCTTCACCGCCTGCGAGGCGTACCCTAACCCCACAATGCCGCCCGCCCACCCCGGCACCACGCCGCGGACGTCGGCACTCGGATCGGCGGCGTTGGCCATGGCCGCCGCATCGTGCAGCACGATACCGGACGAATCGCTCCGGACCGTATCGACATGCGGCACCGCGCGCACCAGGACGTTCATCACCCACAGACGACCATCGTCGGTTCCCACGGCGACAATCGAATCCGGCGCCGCCGCTGACGACACCACCGGTGTCTGCGTGAGCTTCTGCACGGCTCGCGACACCAGCGCCCGCTGCGCGATCTCCTGCGCCACGCTGTCGACGTACGGATCGTCGCCCATCGACAGCGCTTCGCGTATCCACGCCGAGGCGACTTCCGGGTTCGAGGCGAGATACGTACCCGCCCGCGCCGCCGTCGCACGCGCCACGTTCTCGGCAGGTGCAATGTCGACCGGCGTCGCTCCGTCGGCCATCCAGAAGGCGCGTCCCACCGCGAAGAGGATGGTTGCCACGATCGCGAGTTGTGCCACGCGCAGCGTGCGATCTTCGCGTTTGCGCCTCACCTCCTCGCGCAACTGCCGCACCGCCCCCACCAACCGATCGTGTGCCAGTTCGTACCACTGGCCGGCCGCGCGCTCCTCACCACGCAGCACATGCCGGCGCTCGAGCCCCTCGACGACCACGTTCGCCATCCCCGCCGTCTCGTCGCTCTCCCGAATCACGCTGCCGCGCGTGCCGCCCGGCGTAATGAGCTCCCTTTCGAGCCAGAAGAGGATCTTCCCACTGCGCATTCGGGTCGTGGTCGACACCGCCGCAATCTCGGCGGCGACAAAGCTGCGCAGCTCCTTGTCGATGTCGGCGTCGGGAATGAGCGAATCGTCGGCGGGCTTCACGGCGCCGCTGGCCATCTTGTCCCACAGCGTGCGGCAGATGAGCTGCAGGTAGAGCGGCTCGACATACTCGCCTTCGGCCTCGGCGAGTTTGCCGTCGGGCTGTCGCACGAACTCGCGCGACATCTGGCGCGCCAACTTGTCGGCGCTCGACGCCTTGAACGCGGGAAACTGCCGCGCGAATGCCGAGGCGATCACGTCTGCCGCCGCACGCTGCGTCAGTCGTTCAACGTGGAAGTACATCACCGAGCGTTCGCGCGCACTGGAGCCGTCGTCCAGCCGCGACAACAGCGACGCGAGCGCCGAGAGGTACTCGGCGCGCATCACCAGCACCACACGCAGTGCGCTCTGGCCGCGATTGGCGGCGAGGATCGCACCCAGGAACTCCGCACGCTCGCGCCACGCCTGCAGGTGCGTGGTGAACAGTTCCTCGAACTGGTCGATCACCAGGACGCGCGGCATCGGCGCCCCGTCGGACGAGTTGTGGCGCGGGCGTTGCTCGAGCGCGCTGAGCAACGGATGTGCACCTGGCGGCACGTCGCCCCCCGCCAGGTAGCTGACCACGTTCCCCTCGAAGATTGGACCCGCGAGATCGCGCCCTGCACGAGCGCGCGCCGCCTCGCCAAGCCTGGTTATCGGCAGCACCTCGTACTCGGCACGTTCGAGCGCCGGCATGACCCCCGCGCGCAGCAGCGAACTCTTGCCGCACCCCGACGGGCCGACCACCACCACGACGCCATGGCTGGCAATCAGCGAGCGCAGCTCGCGGATCTCGGGCGTGCGCCCGAAGAAGTTGGCCGCGTCGTCGCGTTCGTACGGGCGCGGCCCCGGAAACGGGTTGGCCGCTTCCGTCACGGCGTCGTCACCGTTCGCCCCGCATCGCCGTGCACCGCGATCCAGCGCCTGCGCAACTCGCGTGTGAAGTCCGACGCCGTCCCCCAGAAGAAGCGCACGTTCATCGTGAGCTTGAGGTAGTGCTCGAGGTAGTGCTGGATCGCCTGCGCCATCTGTTCGCTGTTGCCCGTGGGCGGGAGCTGCACCGCCACGTGCGCGCGCTGTCGGTTGAGTTGCAGCTGTTGCAGCGCCATGCGGAAGATCACCCGGAAGGTGATATCGCTCAGCGAATAGCCGAGGAAGAGCACCGACGACTCGGCAAACACCTCGGAGACGTCGGGACGGATGCACCGCGGATCCATCGCAATCTCGGCCAGGAAGTCGAGATAGTCGTCCTCGGTGAGCACCATCGACTCGGGGAACCCCTGCACCCCGTGCAGGTGATAGACCAACGGGATGGAGTCGTTGTCCGGCGTTAGGGATGGCTGTCCGCTCCGGGCCTGCGCCACGTGCTTGCGCGTGGCCGGATTCCAGGCACACAGGTCCACGACGTACTGCGCCCCCGCGGCCTCGAGCGAACGCTCGATGAACGGGTCATAGTTGGTCGTGAGGTACTTGGAGAACGGGAGGTCGGCGAGGATGCGGTGCGGATCGGTGCGATCGGCAAAGGCCGCGGCGGTGATCTGGTCTGTCGCCGTGCTGAATTGCCGCGCCACCTGTTCCTTGATGCGCGGGATATCGTTGCGAATGACCGCGGCGTATTGCGCCACGCGCGGGAGGTTATCGCGATCGTCGAACGGATAGCCATGTTTCTCGGCCAATGTCTGCGCGAGCGCGCGTCCCGTGGGAAGGCGATGGGCCGACATCCCGGCCCCCAGGAACGGCGTGCAGCGCTCGTTGCTGATCCGGCTGACGATGGTATCCCAGTCGTCGTCGTCGAGCGCGTTGGCAGGCACGGGCAACCCCAGCGGGAGAATCGCCCGAATTGTGGGATCGGGGAAAAGCGATGTCCAGCGAGCGACGCAATCCCTAAATCAGGGAAGACGACCTCATGCATAGCCGCCGGCGCGCCGTGGTTAGTGCGACTGGCGCACTTCAACCTCTTCCAGCGTCGCCCCCTGCGCTACGCGCACGATGCGGGTGCGCTTCCACGCGCTCACGCGCTCGTACTCGTCGGCGCCCAGCACCAGGACCGGCACGCTTCGTCCGTAAAGCGCCTCGGCCACCATCGCGCCGAGCGCAATGATCGGGTCGCGCTCCCCCAGCACGATCGCCGCCGGGCCAACGCCCGCGCGAATCAGCTCGGCCAGCACGCTCGAGCTTGAACTCGATCCGCGGCCGCCAGGCATCAGCATGACACGCCCTGTCACCGACTGTCCGTGTTGCGGATGATGGGTGTCGATGATCTCGCCGGTGGCCTCGTGCACACCGCCCCAGAAGCTCAGCGGCGCCTCGAGCCGAAGCACGTCGCCTTCGGCGTTTCCGGCGACGAGGAACTCGGCCGCGATCATTCCGCCCCCCATGGCGCGTTGTCCCGCCACACCACGCCACGCACCGCCGATTCCACGCATTCCTCCAGGCTGGCAAAGACCACCGCATACCCCAGGTTGTTGGGGGCGTACCAGGCCCACTTGGCCGAGTTGGTCATGACGACGCCAGGGCGCCCGGTGAGGATTGGCGTGACGTACGTGCAGGTGTCGGTCACCAGCTGCACCCCGCTCGCCCGCAGTTCGTCGCCCCACCCTTCCCCGTCGATGCGCGCCAGCGTGTCGCGCCCCGTCGAGACGAAGAACTCCATCGCACGCGACACCGCTCGCCCCGCCAGCAGCGCGCGCAGGCGCGTAAACTCCTCATACGAGAAATGAGGGGTCCCGATGCTCACCGCGCCTAACGTCATATCGGTCGTCGACGTGAGGTCGCGCGCCGCCGCGCGCAGGTCGTCTGGGCCCACGTCGATGGTACGGGCTGGTGCGCGATTGCCCAGCGCCTCGCCTAACGTGGCCGCCTCCGGCGTCACCCCCACCATGTGGAACATCGCCACCGCGCCTGACGAGGCCGCGGCAGCGCCAAAGCCCTTCAACTGGTCCTCGGTGGCGTGCGGTACGCCATCGATCACCGGAATCGATGTCCCCGTGCGCATCCCCACCAGGTGCCCGAGGGCGGCGAAGAAGGTGTCACGGCGCATCATCGCATCGCGCACGCCGCGCACTCGCACCAGTACGCGCCCCAGTCGCCCCTCGTCGGTGTGCAGACCCACCTCGGGGACCATCCCCACGACCGCCGCGCAGAGGTCGATGAAGTCGCCGTAGCGCTCCGTGCGCGCCCCCAGCACCGAATTGGCGAAGACGATCGCATTCGACTCGGCCCACGCGATCTGCTCCCCGAAGTTAGGGCGCTCGGCGAGCTGGTATGGGGCACAGGTCCAGGTCTGGCGACAGCCCAGGGCGGCGTACTCGCGCATCATCGCGCGCCCCGCCTCGACAATCTCCGGCCGGCCGCGGAAGAGCTGTGGATGCAGGAGGTCGATCGCCCCCACGTTGAGCGTCGTCGGGACGGTGACGGTCGCCCCCGAGCGGACCATCGCCCGCACGAAGTCGAGCGAGGCTGGGCCGTGGTACAGGCACCCGTCGATGTGCGCGCGTGTGATGGGGATCAAGCGGCGCGAGCCGACGAATGCGGCGTAGCGCTCGAGGATCGCCCGCGCGAGGTCGCGCGTGGGGGGCGCCGCGTCGGCGGGCTGCAGGGGAGTAGTCGGGGTCGACACGGCGCGAGATATGTCCCGCGCGCGACAGTTGGGGAAGGCGCTGAAACCAGGAGCCTGAAGCCCCGTATGATCATTTCGATCATAGTACCTCACCCGCCGACGTGCCCGACTCCCCTGCCATGCCGTCCGATCCTCGCGCCCTCCTCCCGCTCAAGCCCGCCGACCTCGTCCTCCTCCTCGTGCTCTCCGAAGAGGAGCGACACGGCTACGCGCTCGCCCGCGAGATCGCCGATCGCACCGACGGGCTGATCGCGCTCGAGCCGGGGAACCTGTACCGCATCATCCGTCGCCTGGAGGATGAAGGGCTGGTCGCCCCTGCGGCGCGGCGCGCGTCGGGCGATGGGGACGATGAGCGACGGCGCTACTACCGCCTGACCGCGTTAGGGGGGCAGGTGGCGGCGTTGGAGGTGCAGCGCCTGCGGTCGCTCGTTGCCTCGAAGGCGGCGCGCGCCCTTCCGCCGGTTGGCGCCACCGCATGACGCATCGCGCCCCCGCCTCCGTCCGTTCGGTGGGCGAACGCGTCTATGGTGCCCTGCTCTGGCTCCTGCCGCGTCACTTTCGCCAGCGCTACGGCGAGGAGATGCGCGACTTCCTGCATGACGCACTCCGCGAGGGCCGCGCCGACGGCGGCTCGTTAGGGTCTCTGGTGGTCTGGTGGCATGCCATCCCCGACCTGTTGCACACCGCCGCGTACGAACATCTCGCCCTCCTCATCCGGCCTGCGCACCTCCTTCCCCCGCCTCACACGGACCGCATGTCGACCCTACTCCTGAGCGACGCCCGTTACGCGCTGCGCGCCTTCCGCAGGCACCCGGTCTTCTTCGGCGTCGCCCTGCTCGTTCTTGCCCTGGGGACGGGGGCGGTGAGCACGATCTTTTCCGTCGCCAACGCCGTCGTCCTGCGCCCGGTCCCCGGCGTGCGCGACGCATCGCGCGTGGTGGAGGTCGGGCGCACGCGCCCGTCGGGCGAGGGGTCGCTCACGGCGTCGTATCCCTACTTCGACTACCTGCGCGATCGCTCCCGATCGTTGGAGGGTGTGGCCGCATGGGGAATGACGCTGGTCAACGTCAATACGGGTGGGCAGGGAATCTCAGGACTTGGCAACGCCGTCAGCGGCAACTACTTCGCCGTCCTGGGAGTGCAACCGGCGCTCGGTCGCTTCTTCGCGGGGAACGATGACCGCGCGCTCTCCCGCGACCCGGTCGTCGTGGTGAGCCATGCCTTCTGGCAGAAGCACCTCGGGGGTGACAGCAGCGTCATCGGACAAGCGCTGCGCATGAACGGTCGCACCTTCACCGTGCTGGGGGTCGCGCCGGCGCGCTTCAGCGGGGTGTACCCGGCCCTGCGCACCGACGTCTGGATCCCGCTCGACTTCCGCACGCAGCTGCGCGGCAATCCGTCGACGCTCGACGATGCCGGCGCGTCCTGGATGCAACTGGTTGGGCGGCTGGCCCCGGCGCACTCCGTGACGCAGGCGCGCGAGGAGCTCAGCGCGCTCACCGCACAGTACGTGGCGGCAAACGGCGCGGCGGAAGCGACGCGCACCAATGAATACTCGGCCGCCGACGTCGACCCCATCGCCGGCGTCCCGGCCGGCGTCGCCGGGAGCTTCACCTCCTTCTTCGCCGTGCTCCTGGTCATATCGGCGCTCGTCCTGATGATCGCCAGCATGAACGTGGCCTCGATGCTCCTTTCGCGTGCCGCCGCGCGCCGGCGCGAGATGGCGATGCGCATGGCCCTCGGCGCGGCGCGGCGCCGCCTCGTCCGGCAGCTGCTCGTGGAGACGCTGCTCCTCTTCGCCATCGGCGGGGGGTTAGGGATCGTGGTCGCGTTCTGGGGGACGCAGTTGCTGCAGCAGCTCCCGCTTCCCGAGAGCATTCCCCCGCTCAACCTCAACTTCACGCCGGACCTGCGCGTCCTCGCGGTGACCATCGGCGCCTCGCTCGTCACGGGGCTCGTCTTCGGGCTCTCGCCCGCGTATCAGGGGACGCGCACCGACGTGCAGGCCGCAATGCGCAGCGATTCGGCCGGCGCCGGGCGCCGGCGTTCGCGCCTGCGCGACGGACTCATCGTGGCGCAGATCGCCATGTCGCTCCTCCTGCTCTCATCGGCCGGGCTCTTCGTCCGGGCGTTAGGCAAGGGGCGCGCGGTCGACCCGGGCTTTGCGGTGGACAACATCGTGGTGGCCACGGTCGACCTGGAGAGCGCCGGTTACGATGACGCGCGGGCGCGCACCTTCTTCCGCGCGCTGCGCGATCGCCTCGCCGCCTTCCCGGCGATGAAGCACGTCGGCGCCGGGCGCCTGCTTCCGCTCTCGATGTCCAACTCCGGGATCGACATCGCCCTCGCGTCGTATGCCCCGCCCAACGGGCGTGCCGGCGATGCCTTCGGGGTCAGCACCAACACCGTCGACGCCGGCTACTTCGACGCGTTGCGGCTGCCGATCCTGCAGGGGCGCACCTTCAACGACCGCGACGACGAGCACGCGCCGCAGGTCGCGATCGTGAACGAGACGTTTGCGCGCCGCTTCTTCCCGCAGGGGAGCGCCATCGGGCAGACATTCCGGCGCGACTCGCTCGTCGTCACCATCGTCGGTGTCACGCGCGACTCGAAGTTCCTCTCGCTCAACGAGTCTGCCGCGCCATTCGTCTACCTTCCGTTCGCGCAGCAGTGGCGCTCCGCGACCACCTTCCTCCTGCATCACGACGGACCCGCCGAGGCGGTGTCTGCGGCGCTGCTGCGCGAGATGACGGCGCTCGACCCCTCGCTTCCGCCCCCGCGCGTGAGTTCACTTCGCGAGTCGACCGCGATCGTCCTCCTTCCGCAGCGTGTGGCGGCCGGCGTGTCCGGCGCGCTGGGGCTCGTCGGCCTCCTGCTTGCCGCCGTTGGGCTCTACGGACTCCTTTCCTTCTCCACCACGCAGCGCACCCGCGAGATTGGCGTGCGCATCGCACTCGGCGCCTCGCGCGGTGGGATCGTGCGCATGGTGCTGGCCGAGGGGTTGCGGCTGGTCGGCATCGGGATGATGGCGGGCTTCGTCCTCGCGCTGTTCGCCACACGCGCCTTGCGCCCCTTCCTGTTCGGCCTCGATCCGTTGGATCCTGTCACCTTCGGGGCGATCGGCGTGATCCTCCTCGGTGTTACGGTGATCGCGACGGTGATCCCGGCGGCGCGCGCCGCCGGGATCGATCCCTCTTGGTCGATGCGGGAGGAGTAGCGGCTGACGGGGTGGAGGTGCGCCGCTCGTCAGGCGGCGGCCGTGATGCGTACATGCCGCCGCCAGCGCCAGGCTGCGGCACCACCGGTGCGTCCCGCGGCCGCCAGGAGCTGCACCGGCAGATGCAACGTCAGCTTGCCAGCGACGCGCGCGCCGATCCCCCGCCGGGCCCACGCCACCACGATCGGAATGAGCCAGTGATCGCCGATGGGCTACGTGCTTCGCGCCCCGGCGCCCACAAGGATGGTCTCCACGAAACGCCGGTCACTCGGCGCCAGCGCCAGCGCGACCAGCTCGTGGGGCATCCCCCACTGGAGCGCCGTATGCTCGAGGCAGGTGGGCTCCCCGTCGATGGTGACCGGGACGAAGGCGATGTGGAACGGCGAACCATGGTCGTGCACGCCGAGCAGTTCATCGCCCACATGCGTCACGGTGACGGCGAGTTCCTCTTGCAGCTCACGGGCAGCCGCCTGGGCATCGCTCTCGCCGGGTTCGAGCTTCCCCCCGGGGAACTCCCACAGCCCGCCGTGCCGCTTGTGCGCCGGGCGCTGGCACACGAGGTAGCGCCCGTCGCGCGCGATCACCGCCGCGAGGACGCGGATCGTCGCCGTCACTTCGCCGCGCGGACCTCGCTCCACGGCGCGCAGCGCGGCGGCGACGGAACACCGCGGGGCGCCGGTTCGGTGCGCGGCAGCGTGTCGGCCACCGCCATCAGCTCGACGTCGAAGACCAACGTTGCCTTCGGGGGGATCACCGGCGGGCGTCCATTCTCGCCATACGCCAACTGGTACGGGATGATCAGGCGGCGCCTGCCGCCAACGCGCATCCCCTCGAAGCCGACGTCCCATCCGGCGATCACCTGTCGCCCGCCCTGCGCGAAGGCGATCGGCGTGCGCGGCTCCCCGTTCGGCATCGTGTCGCGGGACGAATCGAACTTCGTCCCGTTGGCGAGCCACCCCGTGTAGTGCGCGTACACGCAGGCGCGGGCTCGCATCGCGGCCCCTCCGCCAGGCGCAATTTCAAGGGACTGGAGGGCGAACGCCACCGTGGGCGTGCCGCGCACTACGGGGATCGGCGCCGGCAGTTGCGGCTCGCGGCGCCACAGGCACCCGGCCGTCGCAAGGACGACCGGGGCCACGAGAATCGAGCGCACCAGGAGTCGTGCCAGGATTACTTCGACACCCCGAAGCTGCTCACCGTCAACTCGACGTTGTGGCTCACGCGAATGCCATACACACCATCCAGCGACTTGAGCTTGTCACCCGCCACCACGTCGCCCTTGTCGAAGCTGTGCACGACCGTCCCATTGATCACGCACGACGCCTTCCCTCCCTTCACCGTCCACCCGATCTCGTTGGTCGAGGCACCGGTGGCGTCGGCCTGCTTGAGCGCCGGCGACTTCTCCAGGTTCACCAGTGTCTGCACGTTCGAGCCGTGGAATGTCTTGACCGAGTAGGTGCCGTTCCCGTACGCGATGCAGTACATCAACGTCTCGCTCTCCCCCTCGAGATCGTTGCCGCCGATGAAGATCCCGTACGAGTGCGGGTGACTGGCGGTCATCTTGTGTTCCTTGAACGTCGCCTTGACCGTGTAGTCACCCGATGCGGTGTTGGCCGGGTTGTAATAGAAGGCGGCCGGCCCGATGGAGAGGCGGAAATCCTTCCCCTCCTGCACGAACTTCGAGTCATTGATCGTCTTCCCTTGTCCGGCGGGACGGCGGTCGATGCGCCCCTTCCAGCCGGCGACGGCGATGCCCCCCTTCACCGAACGATCGGCGTCCTGGGCGTGAACGGTCGTGGAGGCGACGAGCGCGGCGAGAGCCAGGATCGAGTAGCGCATGAGTACTCCATCTGCTTGGTGAGGCCCACAGTGTCGCGACCGAGACGCCGGGACACAAGCGATGCTGGGACGGGGCGCGGCCGCGGGTGGGTACGCCGTGCATTTTCCTGCGCCTCGGCGTGACGAACCGGTATTGACATCCGGGCACACGTGTTGAAAAATCAGCAAAGCTGAAATTTCAGCACATCTGAGACGCCCGGAGTCCCGCGACATGCCGAAGCCCGCCCCCTCATCTGACCTCACGCGCCGCGAGCGACAGGTCATGGACATCCTTCACCGCCGGGGGCCGTCCACGGTGAGTGAGATCATGGACGACCTCCCCGATCCCCCCACCTACTCGGCCGTGCGCTCCATCCTCCGCATCCTGGGGGAGAAGGCGCTGGTGCAGTACCGTGAGGACGGCCCCCGCTACGTCTATCTCCCGACCGCGCCCGCCAACGAGTCGCGAGACACGGCGCTGGCCCACGTGGTCGAGACCTACTTCGCCGGCTCGACGGAGCAGGCGATTACCGCGCTCCTGCGGCTGAGCGACGCCGGGGTGAGCGAGGAGGAGATCGAACAGCTGCGCGCGCGTATTCGCGCCGAGCGCGCCGGAGGGCGCTAGCCATGATCCCCGCTCTGTCGCCGGAAACGCTCGCCCTCCTCGTCCTGCTGGGGAAGGCGACGGTCGTCCTCGTCGTCGCCTTCGCCGGCGCCACGCTGCTCGAGCGCGCCCCGGCAGGTGCACGGCACCTGCTGTGGCTCTCCACGCTCGGCGCCATCCTCTTCCTCCCCGCGCTGTCCACGTGGAGCCCTTTGCGGCTGGCGGTACTTCCCGTGGCGTGGCTGGTGCCGCACGTGGCGACGCCCGACCGTGGTGCCACGGCGCCGAACGCGACCTCACCAGTTGCATCTGACGATGCGAGACGCGCGACATCGACTCGCGCGCCCAGTACCGTCTCGCCAGGCGAAACCGCCGCGGCAGGCGCCGACGAGGTGCAGCTGCAAGGCGCGCTGGCGGCCGCGCCCGCGGCGACCGCGTGGCGCCCAACGATGTGGCAGCTCCTCCTGGGCGCGTGGGCGGCGGTCGCGCTCGCCCTCGGCGGCTGGCTCGCCATCGGGTTCCTCAGCGTCCGTCGCATCGTGCGGCGCGCCACGCCGCTCGTCGATCGCAAATGGTCGGCGCCGCTCTACGACATCGCCGACCGACTGGGCGTGGACCGCACGCCGCGACTCGTGCGCAGCGAGGACGTGAAGATGCCCTTCGCCGCCGGGCTCGTCTCGCCAACGGTCGTGCTCCCCGCCGAGTGCGACACGTGGGACGAAGCCCGCCGTCGCGCCGTGCTCCTGCACGAACTCGCCCACATCGCCCGCAACGACCTGTTAGGGCACACGCTTGGGCGCGTGGCCTGCGCGTTGTACTGGTTCCACCCGCTCGTCTGGCGCGCCGCGCGCCGCCTGCGAGTCGAGAGCGAACGCGCCTGCGACGACCTCGCCCTTTCTTGCGGCGTTCGCCCGTCGTCGTATGCCGAGCACCTCCTGGACATCGTCACCAGCATACGCCAGCCACTCACCCCAGCCACGGCGATTCCCATGGCCGATCGCAAGGAGTTCGAGGGACGAATGCTCGCCATTCTCGACCCCGAGGTGCGGCGCCAGGGATCGCGCCGGCAGTCGCTCGTCGTTGTCACGGGACTGCTCGGCGTGGCGGCGCTGGTGGGTGGAACGACCCCCACCGCGGCGCGTGCCTCGACGGCGCCCCTGGTCGCCCGGGAACCGGCCGTGCCTAACGTCGACCGCGCGACGCCACGTGGTGATACGGCGAATGCGCTCGTCGTCCCCTCCTCCCGCCTGGCGCAAGGCTCCGGTGAGCGCCGCCCGGAGACAGGGAGGCGCGACGCCACGCCGCGCGCGGCGGCCGTCGATTCCGCCGATCCCGTCGGCGCCATCCTGGCCACGATGACCGCTGCAACGGCGGCGCAGGATCAACCGGCCACGCGGGATCGCCGTGATGATCGCGCCGAGTTGCTGATGCAGGTGCTGCGCGCCGACACCAGCGCCGGCATCCGTCGCACCGCGGCATGGGGACTGTCGCGCTACGCCGAACGCGCCGATGTCGTGACCGCGCTCGCGCAGGCGCTGCGCAGCGACAAGGACCAGCACGTGCGCGAGATGGCGGCGTGGGCGTTGGGTGGTGGCGACGACACCCCGGCCTCACGCGCGGCGCTCCTCGCCGCGCTTGGCGGCGACAGCGACGCCGATGTGCGCGAGTCCGCCGCGTGGGCGCTTGGACAAACGACCGACAGCCACTCGGCGCCCGAGGTCGACGACGCGCTGGCCAAGGCGCTCGGCGATGCATCGCCCCGCGTACGCGCCCACGCCATGTGGGCCATCGGACGCGTGGGCGAGGGGAAGGTCCCGGCCGCCGTGCTCACCGCGCTCGAGTCGCAGGACGAACGTGACCGCCAGGTGCGCGTGATGGCAGCGTGGGTCCTGTTCCGTCGCGAGGATGCAACAGCTGTACCCGCCATCGAGCGCGCGTTGGGGAGGGAAACGGACGGCCAGGTGCGCGTGGCACTCATCCGCGCGTTAGGCGCGCTGGGCGAAAGCTCGGCCCCTGCGCTCGCACGGTTGCTCGATTCTCCCGACCGTGACGTCCGGGCGGCGGTGGTCGGGGCGCTCGCCGGGCGCAACGGCGGCCCGTGGCCCATGCCCATGCCGCGCCCCCGCCCCTTCCCCTGAGGAACGTGAGCGGGCGCTGAGCGTCGCGTCACCACGCGTGCGCCCAGCGCCTGTTTCTTCACCACACGTGCTGAAAAATCAACCGTCCGCCTCCACCCGAATGGCCATGTTCAGGCTCCCCCTCATCTTCGCGTTAGGCGCCGTCGCCGGTGGCAGTGTCGCCACCAGCCGCCACCATGCCCCGCTCGTGCCCACGGTTGGCGTCGAAGCCGTCGCGGTGGCTGTCACGTCCAACGGCATCCTCGCGCCCGTCCCCGGCGCAGAGTCGGCGCGTCCCATCATGGATGTGCGCGGGTTGCTGGGTGCACTGCACGGGCTTCCCGGCGTCGTGTGCGGACTTGCGGCCGAGGCGGCGTCGGGCTGGGGAGGCGGGTCGTGGATGAATGCGCCCGCGCC
Organism: Gemmatimonadaceae bacterium; assembly: GCA_020852815.1. Taxonomy (NCBI): domain Bacteria; kingdom Pseudomonadati; phylum Gemmatimonadota; class Gemmatimonadia; order Gemmatimonadales; family Gemmatimonadaceae; species Gemmatimonadaceae bacterium. The sequence goes on from JADZAN010000029.1 coordinate 26,844, forward strand.
GCCACTCGGCCCCGACGCCGCGGCCCGCACCATGCACTTTCCTCGCGCCCGCCTAACGCCTGCCGAGATTCGCATGGTGCTCGATTCCATCGCGTCGCCGGATCCGTGCGTGCGTGAACTCTCCGTGCGTCTCGTGGGTCGTCTCGACACGGCCTTCGTCGAGGCGCCGCTGCGCGAGCGCCTCGCATCGTCCAACGCCGTGGCCACGCGCGAGGCGGCGGCGCTCGCGCTCGGGCTCGTGCGCGCCAGGGGGTCCAGCGACGCGCTGCAGCGCCTGCTGGGCGAGGACAGCGATGGGCTGCGGGCCAACGCCGTGTGGGCGCTGGGGCGCCTCGACGACAAGCAGGTCGCCCCCGCCGTGCGCCGCGCGCTCCGGGACGACGCCGACCTGGTGCGCGACGCGGCGGCGGCGGCGTTAGGCACACTGGACGACGACGACGCCGTCGACGAGTTGCTGCGCGTGCTGCGCACGGACAAGGTCGCCCGCGTGCGCCGCACGGCGGCGTGGGCCCTTGGACGCCTGGACCAGAAGCGCGCCGGCAGCGGCCTGGTGTCCGCGTTAGGCGCCGAGCAGGATGACGACGTGCGCGAGACCATCGTGTGGGCGCTGGGCACCATCGAGGTGGCCGACGCAGCGCCGGCGATCACCGAGGTCCTGCGGAAGGATCGGCAGGGAGAGGTGCGGGAGATGGCGGCGTGGGCGCTGGGCCAGCTCGAGTCGGCGGCGGCAGTCGACGCGTTAGGCGAGGCGGCGGGGGGCGACGCCGAGCCGTCGGTGCGCGCCACCGCCGCGTGGGCGCTGGGGCAACTGGAGCTGCGGCAGGCGCCGGCGGGGCTCATCAGGGCCGTCACCGACAAGGATGCCGAGGTGCGCACGCGCGCGGCGTGGGCGCTGTCGGAGATCCACGACGCGCGGGCCATCAACGCGCTGCGTTCGGCGCTCAAGGGCGAGAGCGCGGCGCGGGCGCGCAAGGCTCAGATCCGCGCGCTGGTGCTGTCGGGGGAGAAGTCGGAGGCGTTCTTCAAGGAGCTGCTGACGTCGGACGATCCCGAGGTGCGTGAGGCGGCGGTGGGGGGGATGGCCGGCCAGCGCATGCATCCGTGGCCCTGGCCGATGCCGAGGCCGCGGCCGTTTCCGGAGTAGGGGGGGCTGATTTGGGCTCAGCTCAATTTGGGGTCAGAGTCACCGAGAATTTGGTTCGGTGACTCTGACCCCAAATTGAGGTGAGCCTAAAACGCCCACGTGCTGCCGCGCCGTCAGTTCATCGCCCCCACCCCCGCGCGCCCCCCGGCCGGCAGGTGCTCCGTCAGGTAGCGCTGCAGCAGCGAATAGATGTGCTGCGTCGTCCCCGCCCCCTCGTAGATCCCGTGCGAGCGGTTCGGGTAGGCCATCATGTCGAACGGCTTTCCCAGCTGGATGAGGCGATTCACGAGGCGCTCGGTCCCCTGATAATGGACGTTGTCGTCCCCGCTCCCATGCACGATGAGGAGCTTGCCCTTCAGCCCCTCGGCGTGGTTGATCGCCGAGCCAAGCTGGTAGCCGGCAACGTTATCCTGCGGGAGCCCCATGTAGCGCTCCTGGTAGATCGTGTCGTAGAGGCGTTGGTCCGGGACCGGCGCCACCGACATCCCGACCTTGAAGACGTCGGGCTCGCGGAACATGGCGTTGAGCGTGTTGGTCCCGCCCCCGCTCCACCCCCAGATCGCCACGCGGCTCGTGTCGACGAAGGCGTGCATCGCCGCGTACGCGCGCAGCGCACCGGCCTGCTCGGCGGCCGTCGTCGCCCCCACTGCGCCGTAGATCCCCTTGCGCCACGCGCGCCCCTTGGGTGACGGCGTTCCGCGCGTGTCGAACGACATCACGAGGTACCCCTGGTCGGCGATCAGGCGGTGGAAGAGCGCCGTGTTCCCTCCCCAACGATCGGCAGCGGTCATCCCGGCTGGCTCGCCGTAGATGTGCACGAGGACGGGGTAGCGCTTTGCCGGGTCGAAGTCGCGCGGACGCATCACGTACCCGTCCACCGGGAGCCCCTGCGTCGTGGTCACGGTGAAGAACTCGGTCGCCGGAGCGCCTAACGCCTGCAACCTGGCGCGCAGCGCTGCGTTGTCCTCGAGAACGCGGACCACCTCGTGGCCGGGGAGGCGGATGATCTCCGTGCGCGGCGGTTCGTCGAAGCGCGACACCGAGTGCAGCGCCCATCGCCCGTCGGGGGAGATGTCGTATCGGTGCGTCCCTGGCTGGTCAGCCGGTGTCACGCGTGTCGCCGGCCCACCCTTGAGCGGGACGCGGTACAGATAGTTGTGGATGGCATCACCCGGCGACGCCATCACGTAGAGGATCCCCGCCTTCTCGTCCATTCCGGCGAGCGCGACATCGAAGGCGCCCGGCGTGAGCAACGTCGTCGCGCCGGTGGTGCGACTGACGGTGTAGAGGTGGCGCCATCCGTCACGCTCGCTCTCCACGATCGCCAGCGGCCCCGCCTTCCCTCCCGCGATCCAGCGTGGCTCCTGCACCAGCACCCACGCGCTGTCGGCGTCGGTCCACACCACGCGCCCGCGCCCGGTGGACGCATCGCCCACCCAGAAGTCGTTGCGGTTCTGCAGGCGATTGAGGTGCTGCACCAGGACACTCGCGGAATCGAGCCATTGCACCTGACCGATGTAGCTGGCGGCCGTGTCCCCGGCGACGTCCATCCACGTGACCGCCCCGCCGGTGGGCGCCACCACGCCTAACGTGACGCGCGAGTTGGTCGTCCCCGCCTTGGGATAGGGAATGGCCGTCGTGTACGGGTAGAGCGAATCGGTGTCGTTGATGAGCAGGAAGTCGCGCACCGCCGAGGCGTCGAAATGCCAGAAGAGGAGACGCCTCGAGTCCGGGCTCCACTCGAACGCCTGGCGAATTCCCAGCTCTTCCTCATACACCCAGTCCGACGTCCCGTTGATGCTGGTGCGCGAGCCGTCGTGCGTGAGGCGCGTGATTGCCCCCGTCGCCAGCTCCTCGGCGTACATGTCGTGCTCGCGCACGTAAGCCACCCAGCGGCCGTCGGGCGAGAACGTGGCGAACATCAACGTGGACGGCGCGGCGTCGCCACCGAGCTTCCTGAGCGTCCCCGCCGTGCGATCGAGCACCCAATAGTCGCCGCGCGTGTTGTAGCGCCAGACGCGCGTGGTGTTCGTGAAGAGGAGGAGCTTGCGGTTGTCGTCCGACCAGGCAAAGGCGTCGAAGGCAAGGGGTGCGGTTGCACCTGCCGGCGTGAGTTGCGCGGCCGTCACCAGCACGGTGCGGGCATCGGTCGCCGTCTCATGACGCACGATCTCGCGCCCGGCGCCGGGCGTCGCCGGTTCCACGGTGAGAAAGGCCTTGCCTCCCTCGATCCATCGCAACTGGCCAACGCCGCGGGCGTTGAACTCGCCGGAGAAGACGCGCTGGACGGTGAGGGCGCCCGGCGCTTGCCCCTGGGCCCCTGCGGCCTGCGCAAAGAGCGTCGTCGCCAAGAGCGCTGTCGCGGAGATCAGGGAGGCGAGCGTCATGGCGCGGATCGTGGAGGGAGGCATGGTGGGGCGCGCGGTATGGGGCGGGCGAGGACGTCTCGGTGGACGTCTCGGAGGACGTCTCGGCCGAGGACGTCTTACGCGAAGGCACGTCGACGCGAGACCACGTTGGTGCAAACGCGCGGTCATCACGTGATTGACCGCGTAATCTGCAGGATGTTCGCGCGTTGACCAGAGCGATCACGAGGCGCAGCTTCCGCCCTTCCTGCGCCGCCCTTCCGCCTCATGAGTCGAACGATGCGCCTGTTGCCGTGGCAGACACGATGGATCCTCGCGGCATTCGTCCCCGCGCCTCTCGTTGCGCAGGCAACGACCGTCACCCCCACACCGCCCTCGATCGACTACCAGCGCGCCGAGCAGATGCTCAGCTGGAATGCGCTGCGTCACGTGTCGGGCGATCAGGTCGTGCCGACCTTCTATCGCGATTCCACGCGCTTCTGGTATCGCGTGATGACGCCGCGCGGCGCGGAGTTCGTGACCGTGTCGAGCGCCACTGGGCAGCGTGCGCTGCTGTTCGAGAACGCGCGCCTCGCCGCATCGCTGTCGCGCGCCGCCGACACGGCGATCGCCGGGGAGCGCCTCCCCTTCACCGCCATCGCCTTTGCCGACGAGGGACGCGACGAATCGCGAATCGTCGTGCGCATCGGTGCACACGGCTACACCTGCGTCCTGGCGTCGTATGCGTGCGTGAAGGGCGACACGCTTGCTGGCCGCAGCCGCTTCGTGCGTTCTCCCGATGCGCAGTGGGACGCGTTTGCGTCGGGCGGCAACCTGTGGGTGCGAAGGGTCGGGACGGCCGATTCCGTGCAGCTGACGAGCGATGGCATGGCCGGCTGGGCATACGGCGTGGGGACGCCGCCACCCACGCGCGTGCGCTCGCGAGCCCCTGAACGTCCGCAGCTCTTCTGGTCGCCCGACAGCAGGCGCATTGCGGTCCTCCGCATCGACGAGCGCGGCGTGCGCATCTCGCACCTGTACTCGTCCACCACCACGCGCCCCACGCACTACCAGTGGCCGTACGCCCTCCCCGGCGATTCGGTCGTGCCGATGACCGACCTCTACCTCGTGGACGTCGCGGCGCGCATCAGCCGGCACGTCGATGGCTCGCGACAACCGCAGCTCGCGTTCTACGGCTTCGGCGCTCGCCAGGTGCAATGGTCGCCGGCGTCGGACCGCGTGTTCTTCACCCACGTCGACCGCGGCCCAAAACACGTGCAGCTGATGGTCGCCGATGCGGCGGGGAGCGGGGGTGGAGGCGCGCCCACGGTTGGCCGGCAGGTGCTGGCCGACAGCAGCAAGACGTACGTCATTGGCTCCATCGACATCACCAACGGGGCGACCAACTGGAAGCCGCTCCCGAACGGTGACGTCGTCTGGTTCTCCGAGCGCGACGGATGGGGACACCTGTACCACGTGGGAGCGGACGGCGCCGTCCGCCACCAGGTGACCAGCGGCAACTGGGTCGTCACCGAGCTGCTGGATGTGGATGTCGCTTCGGGGCGCGTCTACTTCACCGCGCGCGGGCGCGAAGCCACGCGTCACCCCGAGTATGACCTGCTCTACTCCGTCGCGCTCGACGGGAGCGCGCTCACCCTCCTTTCTCCCGAGGATGGCGATCACACGATCGTCCCGGTGCCGGGCGCGCACGTCCTCATCGACAGTTACTCGCGCGTCGACACGCCACCGGTCACCGTGCTGCGCGGCGCCGATGGGCGCGTGATCCGCGAGCTGGAGCGCGCCGACATCTCTTCACTGCGCGCCACGGGGTGGCGACCGGGCGAGGTGTTCCGCGCCAAGGCGCGCGACGGCGTCACCGAGATCACCGGCGTCCTCTACAAGCCGTCCACCTTCGACTCCACGAAGGCGTATCCCGTCATCGACCACATCTATCCCGGCCCGCTCATCTCGCCCGTGTCGCACGCGTTCTATCCGTCGCGCGTCCTCTCGTCGTACTCCAGCATGGGACAGGTGCAAGCGCTGGCCGAGCTGGGCTTCATCGTGGTGGAGATCGATGCGTTAGGCAACACCGGGCGCAACAAGTCGCTCTACACCGCGTGGTACGGCAACATGGGCGACAACGGGATCCCCGACCACGTCGCCGCCCTCCGGGAGCTCGGGTCCCGGCATCGGTGGATGGACCTCGCGCGGGTGGGGATTTTCGGGCATTCGGGGGGTGGGTTCTCGTCGACCGATGCCATGCTGCGCTTTCCGGACGTCTTCTCGGTCGCCGTGTCCACGTCGGGGAATCACGACAACGCCGCGTACTACCACGGGTGGGGAGAGCGCTTCCAGGGACTCCTCGTGCGCGAAACGCTGCGCGGGGGCGACAACTTCGCCGACGCGGCCAACAAGAACATTGCCGCCAAGCTCAGGGGGAAGCTCTTCCTCATCCACGGCGACCTGGATGACAACGTGCACCCCGCCAACACCCTCGCCCTCGTCGACGCCCTGGTGAAGGCCAACAAGCGCTTCGACCTCCTCATCCTTCCCGACGCCAACCACGACCTCACGAGCCACCCGTACGTCATTCGGCGCACGTGGGACTTCTTCGTGGAGAACCTGTTGGGGGCCAAGGGCCCGAGCGACTATGCCATCGCGCCGCGGCCGGTGCCGTAGGTCGGGTCGATTTGCGGGCCGGCCGTGGGGTCAGGAGAACTGGGGAGAATTGCTGTCAGAGAATTGGGATCAGGAGAATTGGGGTCAGAGTCACCGAACCAAATTCTCGGTGACTCTGACCCCAATTTTGACCGACCCCGATTATCCACCGTTTGCCGCCGTCTCCCCACCCTACCGCAGGTAGACCAGCCAGAACCCAAGCGGGATCAGCGCCCCCGCCGCCGTCAACCATCCCCCGCGTCCGGTGATTCCATACCTCCCCTTCAGGACGAAGAGCCCGGTCACCGCCAGGAGGATCAGCGACAGCGCATAGAGATCGGCGACGTAGGTCCAGGCGCGCTTCGGCTCGTTCAGGTGCAGCTGGTTGAGCTCGTGCAACACGCGCCGCGGGACGTTTGACTCGACGAGCACTTTCCCCGTGGGGAGGTCGATGCTGTACACCTGCTCGCCGTAGAACAGCTGCAGCGTCTGCGGGTCGGGCTGGTAGCTCGAACGCGGCGGCGTCGCGAGCGAAAGCCTGGCGAGCGCCGTGTCGACCATCGACGCCCCGGCATCGAGGGCGATCGGCCCGATGGCCAGCGCGCGCTTGGTGACACGGTAGTTCGGGTTCCAGTCGGCGATGTGGTTCACCGCGAGCCCCGAGATGCCGTACGCAATCGTCAGCGCCACAGCGAGATAGCCGACGTCGCGATGGAGCACGATGCTCAGCCGGCGCCATGACCAGCGCGGGCCGCTCGTGCGGCCGGCTCGCCGGTCATCCGTGGGCTCCCGCACTACCTGACCCGCGCGCCCTCTCCCGACAGCTGCACGTCGGTCACCGGCCCCTTCACCTTCGACGAATCGAACGAGGCGAGCGTCCCGCGCTCCTTCGCCACCTCGCGCGCCTGCGCGATCGCTTGGTCGCGCGAGAGCGTCCGCACCTTCACGATCCCCTCGGCCCGCACGGTCCTGCCGCGGGCGTCCTGCGGGAACGTCATCACGCCGTCGTCGACCTTGAAACGCAGCGACTCGAACGCCTTGTCGCTGGCGATACGGATCCAGCAGCCGCGCTCCTCGCAGACCTCGATGATGAGCCCTTCGACCAGGACGCGCTTGCCATCCCACGCTTTGGGATCCTGCAGGATCGACGAAATCGGCGTCGCTTCCTTGAGCGTGAGCGCCTTGCCGTAGTCCTTCGACTGGGCGGTCGCCGTGGCGGCGGTGGATACGCTGAGGGCGAGCACGACGGCGAGGGCGCGGGCGAGCGTCGAAACGCGGGGTGTCTTCATGGCTGGGAGATTGGGCGACGAGGGGATGGGCGGACGTAGGTACGCCGCGGCGCGTGAGCGCCGCTGGGGTCGCTCGATTGGGGGGAATAGCGAGAGGCGCAGTTCCCTCAAGTATGCCGCACATGCGTGCGCGCTGCTGTCATCCAACGTCCGACGGCCGGGCATGGCGGCCCGGCGGTTCGCGATCGGCGGGGGGACCGCCAGAACCATCTGGGAGACAAGTGGAGCCAGTCCTTCGGCACCTCTTTGGAGACCAGACCAATCAGGACCAATTGGGGTCAGTCAGAATGAAGCGACCGGCTCGCGGTCGTGGTAACGTGGGTTACGCCGCCGGACGAGCCGACGGACCAGAGCCACAACACGACGGAGCCGGTCGCCTATGTCACGTACAGTGCGC
>JADZAN010000030.1 GCA_020852815.1 Gemmatimonadaceae bacterium
AGAGTGATCAGCCGTCGCGCGCCGCGTCCCGCCGTCCACTCGCCCCGCCCCTCGCCCGTGTACGCCCCACTCCCACCCCCCGGACCACGTCGCCACTTGACAGGTCGCTTCATATCAGAGTCACCGAACCAGATTCTCGATGACTCTGACCCCGATTGGCCCGGCCCCCTAGGCCGACACTTGGGGTCAGAGTCACCGAACCAATTTCTCGGTGACTCTGACCCCGATTCTCCCGCTGACCCCGATTCTCCGCGAGTTTCCCCGAGTCTCTGATCTCCCCCACATGGATCTCGACCTCCTCGTACAGCAGGCCGCGCAGGCAATCGACGCCGGCGATGACGCCGCCGCCATCCGGGCGGTGGAGGCGCTTGGCGCGAATGCCCGGGACTACGCCCCCGCGGTGTGGCAGGTCGCGCGGTTCTACGCGTACAAGGAGGCCTATGGCGAAGCCGCCGAACTCTTCCGGCGCGCGGTGACGCTCGATCCGCGCCTCTCGTCGGTGGCCTTTCGCCTGGGACCGCATACGATCACGCTGCGCGACGTGGAGGGCTCCACGATGCCGGCGCTGGTGCTCGACGAACTCGGCGCCGGCATGTACGGGCTGCGCGAGCGCACGTTTGCACCTGGCGACGTCATCATCGACGTAGGGGCGCACATCGGCGTGGTCTCGATCCTCGTCGCCAAGCGCTTTCCCGACGCACGCATCTACGCGTACGAACCGGCCTCGAGCAACTTCGCGATGCTTCAGGCAAACCTCGAGGCCAATGGCGTGCGCAACGTAGTGGCGGTGCAGGCGGCGGTGGCGGGAGCGCCGGGAACGCTGGAGCTGGCATGGTCACCGTCGCAAACAGCCGGCGCCACGGCCGCGCAGTCGGCGGAGAAGCGCGACGCGCTGATCCGTGAAGGGTGGCGCACCGAGACCGTCCCCTGCGTGACGCTGGACGACGTGTTCGTCGCGCACGGCATCGAGCGCTGCGCCTTCCTCAAGCTCGACTGCGAAGGCGCCGAGTGGGAGATCGTGCGCCGCGCAGCCGCGATCGAACGCGTCACGGCAATGGCGATGGAGTTGCACATCCCGTTCTCTCGTCAGGCAGAGGGTGTGCCCGCGCTGCAGCAGGCGTTCATCGACATCCTCATGGGGCGCTCTCCACGCCCCGACACGGTGGTGTCATCCACGGTGTGGTCGCGCTTCGACTAGAGACGGGTTCACAACTGGTTGTCGCAGTCCCTCCACACAGTCACCTCCCGCCGAGCCCGTCATCCGCGTCGTGTGACCGGATTTTGCATGAGAGCGCGTCATCAGCTGGACTTCTGTCCACCACCGCACATCTCATGCACTCCGGGGGAGGGGATCATGGCACGCGCACGCACCGTGGATTTCGAGGGAGAGGTCGGGACTGGCGGCGTCATCAACCAGGACTTGCCGCAGCCTGGGCAGTACGTTGGGCGACGCATCATCCAGATCGCCGATCTCTCGACCAAGTACTGGCTCGACACCGCCTCGACGCTCGGCACGCCGTGGAGCGAGGCCCTGGGACTCGTGCGCGCCGAGTCGGGGCTGTGGGAGATCGCCAAGCCGGAGAAGCTCACCGCAACATGGTTCGCCAGGCGTCGCAAGATCCCGCGCCGCAGCTCCTCGCGAACCATGCAGCTGGCGGAGATGCGGATCAACCAGAGCGCGCGTGACGCACTGCTGCAACAGGGTTCGCTGGCCTCGTGGGTTCGCTCTCGCGGGCGCGGTACCACCGCCGCCAAGATGTACGACTACGATTCGTCCACGGGGAACACCACGCCTGACACGTCATCGGGAACACCCGAGAAGCCTGACGAGCCAAAAGGCGGCAACGGCGGGACGGTCGACGACGAGACCAACGACTTCCACGACAGCATCGGCGAGTTGCTCGACGGCATCGTCCAGGTCCCCGCTCCCACCTGGGGAGGCGCCGGCAGCACGGCGCCGATCGACGTCGACGAGGCGCCCGTCCCTGCCCTCTTCATCGTGCAGGTCATCGGTATCACCGCCTTCCTGGGAGAGTACGGGCTGGGCAAGACGGTGAAGACGTTCACGCTCCTCCCCGGCGAGACGACGACGATCAGCACGCGCACCTGGCGCGCGACCGAGGAGTCGGTCGCGCTCGCATCGTCGATCATCGATTCGTACACCGAGAGCGCCGCCGATCGCTTCGCCGAAACAGTGATGACGGAGACAACCGACACCGCCACGCAGGAGCAGACGGAGAACTGGCACGCCGAAGCCGAGGTGAAAGGCTCGTTCGGCTTTGGCTCCGCGTCGGTGTCGGGCGGCGGCGGTGGTGAGTACTCGTCGTCGACAGAGGAGTTCGCCAAGTCGGTGGATGAAGCGGTCGCCGAGCACTCGGCCGAGTCGTCGGCACAGCGCGAGAACACGGTCACCTCCAACTCCGAAAGGTCGGAGTCGACGGAAGACGAGGAGGTCATCGAACGCACCATCACCAACATCAACGTGGGGCGCGTCCTCAACTTCACCTTCCGCGAACTCAACCAGGTGTACCTCACGCGGACACACCTGAAAGAAGTGCGCATTGCCTTCTCCAACGGCAACTCCGGAAGCTGGCGCGAGGAGCCGGTGTCCAACATGCGCAAGCTGGTGGCCGAGGTGATCGCCCCGCAGTACGTGGACAGCGTCTGTCAGGACTTGCTCCGTACCATCGCTGTTGCGTTCGACAAGGACGGACTCCCGGTCCCCGTACTCGATCAGGTCGTGCTCACCAACTGCGGCCGGACAGCCACCGTGACCGATGCCACGCCCGACTCCAAGTGCCAGTACCGTGCGCCAACGGAGGATGGAACGCTCTACTATCGCTTCAAGCGCGGGCCGCTCGGGCAACAGGCGAGCGATCCCAACCTCGTCGACGGCGTCCTGCTCAAGGAGCGATCGGTGATCATGTCCACCGACAGCGTGGTGGTGGAGTCGCTGCTGGGCGTGAACTCGTCGCTCGATGCCTACTCCACCGCGCTGCAGAACGAGGCGATCCGTGAGAAGAAGCTGGCCAACGATCGGCAGCAGCTTGCGCACGCCATCGTGTCGGCAAAGGACGCGGAGGCGGCGGCGGTGTACGCGCAGGTGTACGCCCCCGGCGCCGATGACGCGGTGACTCCATGACTCCCCAACCGGCCACGCCGGACACCGCGCTCCAGGTCCCGGCCACGCCTGTCACCCCGTTGTCCAACGCAGCCACGGGGACAAACAACCAGGTGCTGGCCACCGGGGCCACGTCGCCAAAGAAGCGGAAGGGCGGTCGGGTCCTGGTCACCCAGCCATCGCTCTCGTCGGTCGCGGAGGTGCTGTTCGAGCAGACGCAGGGAGTCCCGCCTGACGAGGTGGTCTACGTCGAGTCGGCCGAGCAGTTCCGCGATCGGCTCGCTGAGTACTCCTCGATCGACCACCTGGCCATCCTGCTGCACATGATCGAGGATGAATTGCTCTTCGCGCAGAAGCAGCGCACGCTGGCGGAAACGCAGGTGGTCATCGAGGGGAGCGTCCCACCCATCGCGCGTTGGACGTTCGACGGGTGCGGGATCGGCCGCGGGACCTCGGCGCTGTATGCGTTCGCCGAGCACTTCGGGGTGGCGCGCATGGAAGGGTGGACGCACTACCACCATCTCGAGTCGTGGGGGAAGGTCGTCAGCGGGGTCCCGTCAGCTGCCACGATCGCCGCGCAGCACACGGAACTCGAGCGCGCGGCGAACTTCCTCCCCAAGGGAGACGCTGGCGCCACGTACTCGGCCAGCGAGATGGAGTCGTTGATGCAGCAGGGGACCTCGTTCACGTACCTCAGCGAGTTCTTCACCTACTACGGTGAAGACTCACTCGTATTCGCCAACGTACTGACCGATCCCCGATGGACCGACAGCATCACCGGGCAGCCCGTGCTGCAGCCGTGGGCGGCGGTGCGACATCCCACGGAGGCGTGGTATCCGCGCACGGCGGCGGTCACGCGTGTGGTGTCGTCGCCGCAGGAGGCGAGTGCCTTCGAGCTGTACTTCGACAGCAACCCGCAACTCTATCGGGTGGTGATCATGCCGCCCGCGAAGGTGCCGTGAGGTGAAACGAAGGGCTCCCACTACTTGCGGCACGCATTGGCCGGCTCGTATCGCGCCCACACGGGCTTTCCGTCGGCGGCGGTACGGAAGCCGGCGACCTCGTCGAAGAAGCGGTTGTAGTCCTCGAGCGCCTGCCAGCGTTCGCCTAACGTCCAGCGCGTGGTGAACTGCTGGTCGAGGCAGGTGCACCACGCGCGCATCGGCCGCGTGGCGCCGCGTTCCTGCTCGTGCTGCTCGCACTTGCCGGCGAGCGACGGGGGCCACTCGCCGAGGGCGGGGAGTGCGACGCGGGCACGCTCCGCCTGCAGAGTCGGCAGGCGCAATGCCATGCGACGCATGTTTTCCATGTGTTGCATCACCTGCGGCGACTCGCACCCGCCCTCGAACAGGAGCGCCATGTCCTCGCGCATGGCCACGGCAAAGCGGGGGAGGATGGCCATCTGGCCCATCGCCGCCCCCGGATTGGTGAGCAGGCGCCCCAGCATGTCGAGCAAGCCATCGACGGAGTTGGCCTCGAGCCCCCCGGGCGCCATCGGCAGCGCTTGCGGCGTGTTCTTCTCCCACCAGATGTAGGGATCCACGAAGGCGCGCGGGATCCACGTCGTGTCGCCTCCTGCCGGTTCCCACTCGTTCCCCAGATCGTCGCGCCGGATCGTTTTCGTCACGCGGTACGGGGAGCCAAGGGGGATGAGCCGGCGACAGCGATTGGAGTAGGCGCGGATGGTGCGCGCATACAGGTTGCCGAATTCCCAGTGTGTCGCCGCGTTAGGCCAGTCGCCATCGAAGATGGCGCGGAACTCCGGCCCGAGTGCATAGCGGTCCCACGTGGCCGGAGGGAGATAGTGCAGCCCGGCGGCGGCGAGCAGCCGGCGGCGTTCCGCGTCCCGCGTGCGCGCGCGGGCGCGTCGCCCTTCCAGCTCGGCGGACTCGCGCGCATACATCGCCGCCCGGTACGCGGCGTAGCCCTTCTGCTGGTCGGCAATTCCCTGTTGGACCTTCTGGATGGAAGCGAGCGTGTTGAGGTCGGTCGCGCTCGTGCCGCGCTCCGTCCCGGCGTTCCACTGGAACGGACCGCCCGCCGCGTTGCGCCGGCCGTCCCAGATCTCCTCGGCGGCCGGAACCTCGACCTCCTGCCCGGTGAGGAAGTGGCGCTCGTTGTTCCAGGGGAAACGCGAGTCGGGCTGGCGATCCAGCGTCACCCCCTTGGCGTAGTGATAGATCGTGACGTGCCGATAGCGCTCGCCGCGGTCGCGCAGGAGGGGAACGATGTGCGTGCGGAAGCGTTCCTGCTCGCGGGGCCCATAGCGGGCGACATCGAAGCCCATCGTCCCCTTCTCGCGCGTGTAGTCGAGCACCGGTTCGTCAGGCGCAATGGGGCGGACGATGGCGAAGTACTGATTGGAGCCGCGCTCCCCGAGCCGGTAGATGGCGAGGTCGCCAGCCACCTTCTCCAGCGTTGACCCGGGCCAGCCGCGCTCCTGCAGCGTGGCCGCGCCGCCTAACGGCGCCGCCGCCACCGCAGATGGAGCTGTACTCCTGACGTAGAGCGGGTGCTGCGAGATGATCGGCACCGCGACCAGGTAGCGCGTCCCCGCCTGGGCCCGCACCGGAAAGACGCCCTGCGTGAGCGCCTCACGCACCACCTGCGTGGCCGAGCCCACCACTTGGTTTCCGTAGTTAGCTCGGCGCATCTGCAGGGCAACCGCCTGGGAGGAGATCGCCGCGAAGCCCGCATCCTCGACGAACAACTCGCCCCCCTGCGTGCCGATGCGGACACTGAGCAGGATGCAGCTGTTGCCAGGGATGTCGACCGGGAGCTGGATCGGGGTGGCTGGCGATCGGGCCAGCGGCGCCATGCCGTTGTAGAGCATCGGCGTGCGCAGCGGTGCTTCGCGCTCCAGCGCCTGCTGGATGGTGGGGGCGTTGCAGGGGTGGTCGGGCGACGGCTGCGCGATGGCGGGGAGTGGGAGGAGAGCAGTGGTCGCGCCCAGGGCGATGGCGGCCGACGCGAGGGGGCGGTGCAGGGAGAGGCGGGGCGTGCGGGAGTGCTTTCGTGCGCGAGAGGGGACGCTGGGTGTCAGCACGGTCGCCGCTCCGAGGAGGGTTCCAGAATTGGCGTCAGTAAGATCGGGGTCAAATCGGGGTCAGAGTCAGCGAACCAATTTCTCGCTGACTCTGACCCCAATTTTGCTGACCCCAATTCTGGAGACGCTGGGGCGGGTCTGGCTAGGGATCCCCCCCCATCCACCCCCCCATCCCGCGTGCCGCCAGCCCCAGCAGCGCCACCACGGCACCAACCACGAAGGCGTAGGCGATGATCCAATAGCCTTCACTCGCCAGGATCGCCCCGCCCAACTCGGCGCCCACACTCCCCGCGGAGAAGATGACGGCCACCGTCGCGACTGCTGCGCTGGCGATGGCGGCGAGCAGGACGACGCGCCCCCGCGTCGCTCCATTCATGCGCACGCCACGGTGGTACCCCCACATAGCAGCTGCCACGATCAACACATAGGTCACCATGGTTCGCTCCGTTCGACTGTGGCGTGAATATGGGGCAACCTCTCCATGTCACACCATCTGGCACCGCCTCGGCCGGTGCGCTCATCTCGTGCGCCGAGAGTGCTGCGAGTGGAGGAGGTGGCGCGCGGAGGGGGGCGGATAAGCTTGTGGTTCAGCCCCGAGATCCAATTGGGGTCAGAGTCAGCGAACCAGATTCTCGGTGACTCTGACCCCAGTTCCGCGGACCACGATTCTGCTCCGCAGGAACGGGGGGAAACTGGTGCCTGGAGAATCGGGCTGATGAACTGAAGTGATTGTGGTTCAAGCCGTTACCTCTACCGCGCAATTGGGGTCAGAGTCACCGAACCAGATTCTCGCTGACTCTGACCCCGATTCTGCTCGCTGACTCTGACCCCGATTCTGACCCGCTGACTCTGACCCCGATTCCGACCCCGATTCCGCACCGCCCTCCCCCACCCCGCCACCATCGCGGCGTCGACCCGGCCACGCTACCTTCGCGGCTTCCCTCCCCCCCGCCCATGCGCACCCGCTGCCTCGTCCGCTCCACCCTCCTCCCGCTCGCCCTCGCGCTCGGCGCTGCCCTCAGCGCCGCACTCGGCACTCCCCTCCCCGCCCAAACCCCGGCCACCGTCTCCGGCACCGACCGCTTCCACCTCACGGCAAAGAGCACCGGGGTCACCTATCGCATCGATGTCTCGCTCCCTCCGGGACTCGACGATATGAAGATCCGCCCGCCGCTCTTCGTCATCACCGATGCGAACCTGGCGTTCAATACGGTGCACGAGGCGGTGACGATGCTCGGCATCAGCGGGGAGATCGCGCCGGTGATCGTCGTGGGGGTGGGATACCCGGAGACGGATGGACGCGGCTACACGCCGGCCTACGCCGCCAGCCGCACGCGTGACTACACGCCGAGTGACGTGAAGGCGATGCCGGGGGGCGGTGGGAGCGCGGCCTTCTTCTCATTCCTCGAGCATGAGCTGGTGCCGATGCTGGAATCGAAGTATCGCGCCGACACCACGCGGCGCGGGCTGGGGGGGCATTCGTTAGGCGGGCTGTTCGCCACCTATGCGCTGCTGCAGCATCCGGGATTCTTCACGCGCTACTGGATCGGTTCGCCCTCGCTCTGGTGGGACAACCTGCTCCCGTTCACCTGGCTCCCCACCACGAAGCAGGGGGCGACGCAGCCGAACGGGCGCGCCTATGTCACCGTGGGCGCGAAGGAAAGCGCGGTGATGGTCCCACCCGCGCGGCGGCTGGCGGCGGAGCTCAAGCGTAGCTTCCCGGCGCTCCGCGTGGGGTCGCAGGTGTACCCCGACGAGAGTCACGGCTCGGTGGTGGGCGGGGCGATCAGCCGGGCGCTCCGCTTCCTCTATGGCGACTTCGGACGCCCCACGGTGCTACTTTCGCCAGCTGCAAGAGCGGAGTATACGGGGGATTGGTCGTCGCCAAACGTCACGATCCGCCTCCGCCCCGCGGCGACAGGGGTGCAGATGTCGCTGACCTACACGGGTCAAACGATCACCGACACGCTCTACGCCGCATCGCGCGACACGCTCTTCTCCGCCGGTGGTACCGCGTCGCAGTTTGTCGCCCTGCGCGGCGCGAAGGGACGGATCACCGCACTCAAGGGAACATTGCTCGGCGCAACGATGGAGTACGTGCGGGGGAAGAAGTGAGGCGTGCCGCCATCCAGGGTTGGCGCGACTGAGGCCGCTGCATGCGAGCACTGCTCCTTCATCATCCCTACACATACCCCCGCTTCGAACAGGACTTCGTCGATCGCGTCGCCGAGCTGGACGAGTTCGATGTCGTTGCGGCTGACGTGCAGGCGCTGGAGGCGGGGACCCTGGCGGGGGGCGATCGGTCGATCGCACTCTCACACTACGACGCGGTCATCGTCTTCGTCGCCTTCCGGCGGCTGCGCACCGCGCCCACGCTGGACTGGGGGGACTTCCTCGGGCTCCGCGTGCTCATGGATCACGACATCATCCAGAACTACAGCGACATCTTCGACGCGACGCTGGGCGGAGCATGGCCACCTGTCTTTCATCGGCACCGCTTCGACACCATGGTGACCTCCGGGCTCACGATCCGCTCGCGCCTTGCAGGTGACGGCATTGCCGCCGACTGGGTGCCCAAGGGGTTCGAGCCGGCGCGCTTTCCCTTGCACACGGGACGGCGTTCCGGCATCGCGACATATGGCAGCGCCTACGCCTGCCGACAGGTGGCGGAACGCGCGCTGCGCGACGCGCGCATCCCGCTCAAGCGCCTCGATACCACGCCGTACTTGCAGCTGGGAGCGAAGCTGAACCGCTTCCTGGGATGCCTGGCGATCTCCTCGGACCTCGAGGTGCCGCCGGAGCAGCGCGCGACGCTGGCGCGCGCCGTGGCGCGCGACGTCCCAATGCGCCCGGGACTGGAACCGATGGCCAAGCTCTTCGAAGCCGCCGGCGCCGGCTGCTGCCCCATCGCCGATGCGATGGACGACCTGGAGGCGCTCGGCTTTCGCGACGGCGAGACGTGCCTCACGTTTCGTTCGCACGCCGAACTCGTCGAGAAGGTGCGGGGCGCGGTTGCTGACCCGCGCTCGCTGGCGGCGATGGGAGCGGCGGCGGCAGCGCTCGCGCGCGCCGAGCACACGTGGTCGCACCGCGCCCGCACGTTGCGCGACGTGATCGCTCGCCGACTGCAACACTCCTCGCTGTAGACTGACCGTCGTCCTGATAGATGTTCGACTTCGTTCGACACCGGCTCCTCCCCATCTGGCGACTCTCCGAGCGCCAGCTTGCGCTCGTCCCCGTGGTCGTGGTCCTCGGCCTCACCGCCGCGGCCCTCGAGGGATTGGGCATCGGGCTCGTGATTCCGTTGCTCGCAGTCGTGACGGGGACGCAGACCATCGGCGGGTCGGGAGTGGCCACGTGGCTCCGCAACTTCGCGGGGACGATGGAACCGTCGGCGCGCATCGCGATCATCGCGCTGGTGATGTTCGCGCTCATCCTCCTCAAGAACCTTCTCGCCGCGCTCAACGCCGCACTCACAGCCCACATCTGCGGACAAGCTGGGCATCGCATCCGCACCGCCCTCGCGCAACGCCTGCTCACCGCCGACTACCCGTTCATCCGCGACCAGGAGCCGGGGGCGCTGATGAACGTCTTCTCGAACGAGTCGTGGCGCGCCGCCGACGCCGTGAACGCGACGCTCACCGTCCTCGTGAACGCCTGCGCGGCCGTGATCCTCTACGGCTTCCTGCTGGCGCTGTCGTGGAGGCTGGCGCTGATCATCACGGTGGCGCTGGCCTTCATGCTCCTGGTACACGGCGCACTGGCCAAACGACTGCGTGCGCCCAGCCGGCGGGTGAGCGCCGAGAGCGGAAAGCTCACGGCCCGCATGCTCGACATCATTCATGCCGCGCAGCTCATTCGCCTGTTCCATTCGGAGTCGCGCGAGCAGTCACGTTTCACTGCGGCGTCGGACACGTTGCGCGCCGGCGTGCTGCGCCTGCAGGTGCGCTCCGCCATGCTGGTGCCGCTGAGCGAGATCCTCTTTGCGGGGGTCTTCCTCGTCATCGTCGTGTTGGCGTGGCGCTGGGGGTTCAGCTTTCCCCTTGTAGCCACCTTCATGGTGCTGCTGCATCGCCTGCAACCCTACGTGCGGAACCTCCAGGCAAGCTGGGGGCAACTGTGGGGGTGGAGCGGCGCGCTGGAGTCGGTAGCGCGCCTGCTCGACGTCACGGGGAAGCCGTCGGCGCCGACAGGGAGCGTGACGCAGGCGCCGCTCACGCGGGCAATCGCCTTCGATCGGGTGACCTTCTCCTATGACAGCATGGCGCGTACCGCCGAGGTGCTGCGCGAGGCGAGCTTCGAGATTCCCGCGCGCCAAGCCACCGGCTTCATCGGGCGCTCGGGCGCGGGAAAGACAACCATCGTGCAGCTGCTGACCCGCCTCGTGGAGCCGGGCGACGGGAAGATCCTCGTCGACGACATTCCGCTGAGCGACATCGATCCGGCGAGCTGGCGCGCGCGCATCGCCGTGGCAAGTCAGGACCTGGAGCTGGTGAGTGCGACCGTGTTCGAGAATATCAGTTACGGAATGCCGGACGCGTCGCCATCGGCGGTCGAGCGCGCGGCGCGGCTGGCGGAGGCGCATGACTTCATCGCCGCACTCCCGCAGGGTTACGATACGGTGATTGGTGCTGGCGGGACGCGCCTCTCGGCCGGGCAGCGACAACGCATTGCGCTGGCGCGGGCGATTCTCTGCGAGCCGGAGGTCCTGGTGCTCGACGAGGCGACGAACGCGGTGGATGGTGTTTCGGAGACGGCGATCCTGGAGACGATCAAGGCGCGCTCGGGGCGCTCGACGACGCTCCTCATCAGCCATCATCATCGTACCATCTCCGTCTGCGACCGCGTAGTGGTGCTCACCGACGGGCGCGTGGCGGCGCAGGCGTCCTGGGCGTCGGTGCAGCACCTCCCCATGGAGGAGTTGTACGAGATGGGTTCGGGCGCGTGAGGGAGCGGCTCGGGTGCTAGTCCCGTCGTGGGGTCTGGGCCGACCGGCACGACGCCATCGCATCGTGGCCCTGATCGCCGTACGCAACGGGATGCGCTACCTCCCCGGCTTCCTGCGCAACGTGTCGTCGCAGGTAGACGGGATCGTCGCGCTGGACGATGGCTCCACCGATGGATCTGCCGAGCTTTTGTCCGGCCACGAGAGCGTTCTCGAGCTTCTGCGCAACCCGACCGATCGCCCGGCGTGGGATGAAGTTGGCAACCACCGGGCGCTCATTGCAGCTGCGCTGCGCCATGGCGCCGACTGGGTCATCTGCGTAGATGCCGACGAACGCCTCGAGGAGGACTTTCGCGCGCGCGCGGAGCGTGTGATCGTGCGCGGGAGGCTCCTCGGGTACTCGGCGTATGCGGTACGACTGCGCGAGCTGTGGGATGATCGCGGGCAGTACCGTGCGGATGGGATCTGGGGTCGCAAGATGGTGGCGCGCTTCTTTCGCCTGCGCCCCGATCACGAGTTCGACCCCCGCGAGCTGCACGCACACAAGGCACCCATGCAGGGGCTGCGCAACGGGCGCTTTCCCAAAGCCGACCTCACGATCTATCACCTGGCAATGCTGGACGCCGACGATCGCGCGGCGCGCCGTGCGCGATATGAAGAGGCCGATCCCGACAACCGGTGGCAGCGCATCGGCTACTCCTATCTCACCGACCCGACCGGGCTGACGCTACGCGCCCTCCCGCGCTGGCGCGGCTTCGTCGACTGAGAGCGGCGTCGAGGCCACGATCGTTCGCGGCGCTCTCACCTGCGCCGCTCTCACCTGCGCCGCTATCGCTTGCGGCGCAGCCAGCTCCAGCGCGCGCGTGCTGGTGCACCCGTTGTGGGTGACGGTGGCGCCGCGTCGGACGCGTTGTCAACGACCGGGGGAAGTTCGCCGAACAGCGGCTGTTCCCCGCTCTCCGCCAGAAAGGTCTCAAGCAGCGTGCGCCCCACGGGGTCGGCGGCGAGCCGGTGGATGCGCTGCTCCATCCGCCAATCGGCGTACTTCAGTTCGACCAGTAGCGACTTGAAGCGATCGATGCTTGCCGACGTGTGGTCCCGTCCGGTCAACGCTCGGATGTAGACAGTCTTGGCGAGTATCCGGTGGTCGGCGATGTCGGGCATGGGCCGGTCGATGACAAACTGCGCGAGGATGAAGTTGGTATCGAACAGGAAGTAGGCGAGGCGCGTGAGGAAGGAGTCGTTAGGCCCCGCGATGTGCGCCGTGTGGAAGTCCTTGCGCACGAAGTCGTCGCCCAGTCGCACCATTCCGCTCAGGAGCATGAAGACCTCGTGCCGCGCGAGCCAGCGCTGCGTGTCGCCGAACGCCTGGGCGATCCGCTCGACCGAATCGCGCTCCCGCGTGTTCCTCCACCAGTCGCTCGTACCGCCGAACGGCCAGTCGAGCAGGGTGAACCAGCTGGTGAAGCCGTCGCGCGACAGCGATCCATAGGCGATGCCCGGGAAGGTGCGCATCCCCTGCTGGAGCACGTGGCGGGAAACGATGAACTCGTGCCGCGCCTGCTGGTACGACATCGCGCCGACGTACGCACGCGCATGATCCTTGGCGGCGTCCAGCGTTGCGGCTCCCTCTGCGTCGTAGCGCGGCAGGGGATACGGCTTGGCGTGGTGCTGCCCCAGGCGGACGCTGCTCCCCTGCAGCCCCGCCCCCTTGATCTTGATCCCGCCATGGACAGACGAGCCCGATGCGGGAATCACGAGCGAACGGTCGCCATCTCGAAGATGCCGCCGCGGCTTGCGACCGAGCAGGCACTCGAACACCTGCTCGGCGTCGGTCTCGCCGAGCGCGGGATCGGCAAGCAGGTTGATTCGCGTTCCGCGATCGTGCCGCGAGAAGGTAAGCAGGTTGCGTTCGGGCACGTTCACTCTCGCACCTCCGTTCCCTTTGTCGTTAGGGCGCCCGCCGCGTAGACCACGCTCCCCGCGACCACGTACGGGAGCGCGCGGACCAGGTGACCGCGCTGCGGCGGCGTGCTGCGCGCCGCAAGAACGACCGAACGCCCCACGTTCCACGGGGCGCGCAGCATGACGCGCAGCCGTTGCGGCCCACGGTTCTCGAGGGATCCCTGCGTGGCCGCGTGCAGCTGCCCGCGCCTGAAGGCATCGCGCAGCATCGCGCCGGCGGTGACCGGATAGCGGTGCGCGGTGAGGGCATCGACGGCGAAGACCACACGCTCGGTAGCCGGGATGCGCGCGTTGAACTCGGTGTCCTCACCGGCGCGCAGGTCCTCGCGGAACACGCCCAGCGCATCGAAGAGCCGCCGGTCGTAGGAGAGTGAGTAGAAGAGGCGCTGGCTCGGGCGCGTAACGCCGAGCCGCCGATTGTGCAGGAGGAGGAGCGCCGCCCACGCAGCGGCAGACTCCGTGTAGGCGTTGGTCATCGCGCTGGCCACGGCGGCGGCCCCCGCGCGATGCTCGCGAAGGCGGGCCGCCGCCCATCCGGGAGCGGCCATGCAATCGGCGGCGAGAAAGGCCACATACGGCGCGCGCGTCAGGGCGATGCCGACGTTGCGCGCCGCCCCCGGATACAGTCGCTCGCTCACGCTGTGCACCGGGACGTCGATCTCCTCGGCGCGCAGGCGCGCAGCCGGGTCACCCCCGCCGGAGTTGACCACGACGACCTCCACCGGCAGCTCCTGCTGCAGCACCGACCGCACCGCGTCGGCAATGAAGGGCTCGTCGCGATACGACATCACCACACAGGCGAGCTGCGCGGTCACGGCGACCCTGCCTGACGAGGGTGATGCCAGCGCGCCGGCTGCCGCGTCCACTGCGACGCGATCCCCACCACCGATGCCCCCAGATCGACCACGAAGAAGGCGAACGTGGCGGGGAGGTAGTGGTGCGCGCGCTGCAGCACGCCCGCCTTGTACAGCGCCGCCACGATCCCGAGCCCGGGGATCGCGAGATAGAGAAGCGGCGCCCACAACGGAATGAAGCCGAGCGCCGCCCCGACAGCCGCAACGGCGAAAACGAGGCGGTCGGCGTAGCCCAGCGAGGCGAACGCCGCCTCGAGACGCTGCGACAACGGCAGCGGAGTCGCCGCGCTCATCGCTGACGTCACGGGCGTCGGGGCTTGCTCCTGCAGGCGAATCTGGAAGGCGCCGCGCGACCAGCGCACGTGCTGCCGCCAGTACTGGCGCAGGTTGGCTACAAGCGTGTTGCCGGCAACCGCCGAGCGCACGAAGCGCGTGCGCCACGCCCGCTGCGTGATCCGCGCACTCGTCGCCACGTCGACACCGACCGGGACCTTGGGGAAACCGCCGATCGAGTCGAGCGCGATACGGCGGTACGCCGAGGCGCCGAGCGTGGGCGGGTTGAGCCCCAGGCGATCGGTCCCCGCAGAGGTGACCAACTGGTGGACCCAGGTGGTGACGGCGGCGTAGCGGGTCACGACGTTCTCGTCGTGATTGAGCGGTAGCAGATAGGCGGCAGCGCCGCCCACGGTGGCGTCGGCGAAGGGGCGCACCAATTCGCGCAGGAAGTCGTCCGCCGGCTGCAGATCGGCATCGACGACGGCAATGACCTCGCCAGTCGCCACGTGCAATCCCGCGTTCAGTGCCGCCGCCTTCCCTTGCGCGATGGCGAGGACGACGACCCTGGCGTCGTTGCGCCTGGCCGCCCACCCCTCGAAGAGCGCGGCGGTGTTGTCGGTGCAGCCGTCGGCGATGAGCACGATCGACAGGCGCTCGGCGGGATAGTCGAGGCGCGCCAGGGCCTCGAGGACGCGGTGCGCGACCGGCGACTCGTTGCGCGCCGGGACGAGGACGGTGACCGTGGGATACTCGGCCAGCACGGGTTGCGGACGCGGCGAGCGCAGCGCTGCGATGAGGTAGGCGCCCCGGCGAACGGTGAGCGCCAGGATGGCCACGATGACCAGCGTCTGCAGGACGGCGATCATGGCTTCGGGGCGGGATTGCACGCTCCGCGCACGCCGCGCGCTCCGTTCACCGGCAGAAACCGGTAAACAAGCACGGGGTTTCCTTCAAGCGAGAGCGGTGCGGGCGCGGGGCGTGTGCCAAGGTGCAGGTAGAATATCCGGGGCCGGGCGAGTTGGGGACTCCCACAAGAGGATTGTCGGAGTGGCCGCGGCGTCACGAGGTCGATGCGACGCCTCACACGAGTGACGCCGGCCCTCCCCCGGTCGCGCGCGCCTAACGCACGATGCGGTGCCCCCCCGCATACACGGTTGCGCTGGTATCGCGCACGAGCGCCACCAGCGTCAACCCCGAAGCCTCCGCCATGCGGATGGCAAGCCCGGTGGGGCGCGAGACGGCTGCCAGGAGCGGCACGCCGCAGGCCGCCGCCTTCTGCACCAGCTCGAAGCTCGCTCGGCTGGTGACGATAGCGAAGCCGGTGGTCGCGTCGATGGCGCCGCGCGCCAGCGCGCCGAGCACCTTGTCGAGGGCGTTGTGCCGCCCCACGTCCTCGCGCACCAGCTGCAACGTCCCGTCGGCTTGCGCCCAGGCGGCGCCGTGCACGGTGCGCGTGGCCTGGTTCAGGAGCTGCGCCTCCTGTAGCGCCGCCGCCGCACGCCAGAGCGCGTCGGGGGCAATGCTGAGCGAGGCGGTCACGGCGACCGCCGGGCGCACCGCGTCGTCGATCGCCTCCACGCCGCACAGCCCGCACCCGGTGCGCCCGCTGATGGCGCGCGCGCGGCCCGCCAGCCGCTCCGAGACCGCCACGGGGACGTCGAGCAGAACCTCGACGCCGCGCCGGTGTCGCACCACCTCGAGGTGGGAGATCTCCTCGGCGCGGGCAATCCCTTCGCTCACGGTGAAGCCGACGGCGAAGTCCTCCAGGTCGGAGGGAGTGCACATCATCACGACGTGCGCTCTCCTGTTGTAGGCCAGGGCGACCGGGACCTCCTCGGCGACCACGGCCTCGCCCGCGGTGGCCCGATCGCCGTCGAGAAAGGTGACCGGAAAGCGCGTCTGCGGCGCGAGGAAGCCCGAGGCTCGCACCTCCCCCGGATCAGTCACGCCCCTCACCTGCGGCGGCATCCTTCGGTTGAACGAACTGCCACCCGAAGCGCCCCTTCACGCAGAGGTTGCCCAGGGTGATGTCGTTCTCCAGCGGCGAGGTGGCCTTCACGATGACGTTGTCCTGCACGTGCAACGAGAGCGTACAGCCCACGCCGCAGTACGGGCAGATGGTATCGGTCGTTTGCTGCACCTCGGGCTTCCACGCGCCGGCGGCGCGCAGCTCGTGCTCCGACGTGGCCATCAACGCACCAGTGGGGCAGACGGCGATGCAGTTGCCGCAGTACACGCACGCCGAGCCGGGGAGCGGGACGGCAAACTCGGTGGATATGCGCGCGTCGAAGCCGCGGCCAGCGACGGCGATGGCGAAGGTGTTCTGGTGATCGGGACCGCACGCCTCCACGCACTTGTAGCAGAGGATGCACTTGGCGTAGTCGCGTACGTACAGCTCGTTGTCGACCTTGACCGGTTGCGCGACGGTGGCCGCCGTGCCTGGCGCGGCGACCACATGGTGTCCTGGGATGCTGGCGTCCCGCACACCATCGTTTGACGGCGGGGCGCTCTCTCCAAAACGCGCGGGCTGTGCGCCGTACTCGTCGATGAGTTCCGCGAGCCCCGGCGCCGTCGACAGGTCGACCGACGAGGCGAGGAGTTCGAGCACCAGGCGACGTGAATGCCTCACCCGCGCGCTGGCGGTGAGGACCTTCATCCCCCCCTCCACCGCGCGGGAACAGGCGGGAGCGAGGACGCGCGCCCCCTCGATCTCCACCACGCAGAGACGGCAGGCGTTGACCGGCTCCAGCGTCTCGAGGTAGCAGAGCGTGGGGATCTCCTTCCCTAACGAGCGCGCCGCCTGCAGGATCGTCGTCCCCTCCTCCACCGTGCACGACTGTCCGTCGATGGTGAGCGCAACGGGGGGGCGCGCAGGGCGCGACGGGCGCGCGAGTTGGACCAGCGGGGTAGCAGTCATCGTCCGACCTCCTCGTACAGCCGCAAGCGCTTGATGGCCGACTCCACGGCGGAGTATGCCGTCTGCCCCAGCCCGCAGATGGAGGCGTCGCGCATGGCGACGCCGACGTCGTCCAGCAATGCCAGCTCGGCGGCCACGCCGCCTAACGTCTTGCCGGCGGCAATGCGGTGCAGCGCCTCTTCCTGCCGCACCGTCCCCACGCGGCAGGGGACGCACTGCCCGCACGACTCGTCGCGGAAGAAGCCGGCAATGCGGCGCACCATGTCGTGCAGGTCGTCGCCCGGGCCACAGACCATGACGACGCCGGAGCCTAACGTGGTGCCGGCAGCGCGCGCGTCCTCGAGCGTGAGCGGGAGGTCGATCTCGTCGCCGCGCACGAAGGTCCCGGCGGCGCCGCCCAGCAGGATGGCCGTCGGCTCGGTGGCCCCGGCCATCGCCAGGAGGTCGCGCAGCATCGTCCCGAAGGGGACTTCATAGACGCCGGGGCGCGACACTGCCCCGCTGAGGCAGAAGAGGCGCGTCCCCGTGGAGCCCTGCGACCCGGTGGCCGCGTACGCCGCGCCACCGAGCCGCACGATGGGGAGAACGTTGGCGAGCGTCTCCACATTGTTCACGACCGTTGGCTTGCCAAAGAGCCCCACGTGCACGGGGAACGGCGGCTTGCTGCGCGGCTCGCCGCGCTTACCCTCGATCGACTCGAAGAGGGCGGTCTCCTCGCCGCAGATGTAGGCGCCGGCGCCGCGGCGAATCTCGATGCGGAAGTCGCCTAACAACTGCGCCGCCGTGCACGCGTCGATGGCGTTCTGCACGCGCACGGCGGCAAGCGGATACTCGGCGCGCACGTACAGGAAGCCCACGTTGCACCCGGTGGCGAAGCCGGCAATCGTCATCGCCTCCACAATCGCGAACGGATCCTGCGTGAGGAGCACACGATCCTTGAACGTGCCAGGCTCCGACTCGTCGGCGTTGCAGACCAGGTAGTGCGGCGTCTCCGGGCGGGCGCGCACGGCCTCCCACTTGCGTCCGGTGGGAAAGGCGGCGCCGCCGCGCCCCACCAGACGGGCGTCGTTGAGCTGGGCAATCACCCACTCCGCCCCCTTCGCGCGCGCCCTGGCCAACGCCTCGAAGCCACCGGCGGTGCGATACGCATCGAGTGACGTCGGGTCCACCGTTCCGCAGCGCGCGAGCAGGACGAGCGCGGGATCGCCACGCTGCGGGAGCACCGCGGTGCCTGACGAGTCGAGCCCCGGATCGTGCCGCGTGAGGGCGTGTACCGCCGACGACGGCGTGACGTTGCCCAGGAGGACTTCGCGCGGCGACTCCCCCGCCTCGGTGTAGAGCGCGGCCGGGGCGTGGTCACACATCCCGAGGCAGGGGGAGTGCATCCACGCCACGTCGCCCTCGCCTAACGCCACACGCTCGCCGCGCGGCTCGGCGGCAATCGCGGCGCCACAGGTACGCTCGAGCTCGTGTTCGATGGCGTGCGCGCCGCGGTTGCGGCAGGCGATGTCGTCGCACACGTGGAGGACGCGCTTCGCTCGCGGCGCGGTAGCCAGCAGCGCATAGAACGTTGCCACCCCCCAGGCTTCGGCTGGCGGGACGGAGAGGCGGCGACAGACGTAGCCCATCCCTCCTTCGCTGATCCAACCGATGCGTTGCTGCAGCGCCTGCAGCGCGGGGACGAGGAGGTGGCGCTGCTCGCGCGCGGCGGCGCCACCAACGGCGGTGTGCGCATCGCGCTCCGAGCCGCGTTCTCCTCCATCCCACGACGACGCGGGGGGGCCGAGGAGCGCGTCGATCGCGTCTCGTTCGGCGGCCGTCGGTTCCGCGTCGATATGGCGAATGTCCATTACTTGGTCGGTCTCGTCAGGTCAGGTCGTGGAGGTCGCGAGCGGCGCGTCGTGCAACGCCGCGGCAGCGACCTTCTCGACGCGTACGGCGCACGCCTTGAACTCCGCCGTCCCCGACCGCGGGTCGGAGGCGTCGATAGTGAGGGCGTTGGTGAGCACGTCGTCGGGAAAGTGGAACGTCATGAAGACCAGGTGTTCGCGCAGCCCTTCATCGATACGCGCCGGCGCCACCACGCTCCCGCGCCGCGACGTCACGCGCACCATGTCGCCGGTGGCGATCCCGAGGAGAGCGGCATCTTCCGGGGAGAGGTCGAGCGTCTCGCCGGTGTGCAGCGGCGAGTCGTAGGCCGTGGTCTGCACGCCGGTGTTGTACGATTCCAGACGCCGCCCAGTCGTCAGGAGCAACGGATAGTCGGCGTCGCGCTCTTCGAACGGCGGGGAGTGGTGCACCACGCTGAACGGGGCCGCGCGCCCCACGCGCGGGACCTGCCACAGGCGCCCATGCAGGAAGGTCGCTCCCGGATCCGATTCGTCCACGCACGGCCAGCGGATCCCACCTAACGACTCGAGGCGCTCGTACGTCATCCCGCCCACGAAGGCCGGGGCGAGCCGCCGGACCTCGTCCCACACTTCATTCGCCGTCGGCGTCGCCCAGTCGTGCCCCATGCGGCGCGCCAGCTCGGAGAGGATCCACAGCTCGTCGCGCGCCCCCTCGGGCGCCTGAGCCGCCTTGCGCACGCGTTGCACCCGGCGCTCGGAGTTGGTCACCGTCCCCTCTCCCTCGCACCAGGTGGCGGCCGCCGGGAGGACCACGTCGGCCAACTGCGCCGTGCGGGTGAGGACAATCTCCTGCACCACGAGGTGATCGAGCGAGCGCAGTGCCTGCTCCACGTGATTGGCGTCGGCGTCGGACTGCATCGGGTTCTCCCCAATGCAGAGCAGCGCCTTCATTTCACCCGCGGCCATCGCGTGCAGCATCTGCGTGAGGTTCTTCCCGTAGCGCGGGGTGATCTTCGTCCCCCACGCCGCCTCGAAGCGCGCGCGCGCCTCGTGGTCCTGCTCGATGTCCTGGAAGCCGGCGAGCTTGTTGGGAATCGCCCCCATGTCGCCCCCGCCCTGCACGTTGTTCTGTCCGCGCAGCGGGTTGCAGCCGGAGCCCCACCGCCCCATGTGCCCCGTGAGGAGGGCGAGGTTGATGAGGGCAAGGACGTTGTCGACCGCGTTGTGGTGCTCCGTGATGCCAAGCGTCCAGCAGATCATCGCGCGTTCCGCCCTGGCAAAGGCGTGCGCCGCCTCGCGAATCACGTCGCCGGGGATGCCGGTGATGGGCTCCGCGTATTCCAGCGTGTACTGCTCCACTGCCGCCTTGTAGGCCTCGAAGCCTTCCGTGGCGTTGGCAATGAAGGCTTCATGGTGCAGCCCCGCATGGATGATTTCGCGCGCCATCGCATTGGCGAGCGCGATATCGCTCCCCACGCGCAGCCCGCACCAGACGTCGGCCCACTGTGCGCTGGCCGTACGCCGAGGATCCATGACATAGAGGCGCGTGCCGTGATGGCGAATGCCCTTGAGGAGATGATGGAACCAGATCGGGTGCGCCGCACGGGCGTTCGATCCCCAGAGGAGCACCACATCGGCGTCCTCCACCTCACGGTAGGAATTCGTCCCCCCACCCGCCCCGAACACCGTCGCCAGACCGACGACGCTGGGGGCGTGTCAAGTCCGATTGCAGCTGTCGACGTTGTTGGTGCCGAAGACGGCGCGCGTGAGCTTGGCGGCGAGGAAGTTCACCTCGTTCGTGCTCTTGGAGCAGGAAAAGGTCCCGATCGCGTCGGGGCCGCGCGTGTCACGAACGCGAAGGAAGCCGGCGGCGGCTCGGTCCAGCGCCTCGTCCCACGAGGCGGGGCGCAACTCGCCCTGGTCGCGGACGAGCGGTTCCGTGAGCCGTGCATAGGGGCGCGGGGCGTAGCGACGACGGGTCATGCGGGGTCTCCGGTGTGCGTGCGAAGCGGATGTGAGGATGTTGGAAGGAGGGCGGTGGGGATGCAAGGCTTGACGCGCACGGGAGGGGCGACGCTGGGCGCGCCGGGGGTGTTCACGCCCCCGGAAAGGGTGAGGCGCTGGGCGCCGAATGCTCGTTAGGGCCAGCGCCGCGTCAGGCGCTGCTCGTCGGAGCGCGTGAGGGGGAAGAAGCGCGCGCTGTCCGAGGCAAAGTCCGCCGGGCGGCACGAGGCGGGGCGGCCGCACATCAGTTTCGTGACATCACCGTTGTGGGCAAGGCCGAACACGTGCCCCAGTTCGTGCGCCACCACGTTGCGTACCGTGTTGGGGAGCGACAGCGGGAGGATGTCGGCGCGACGCAGCCCGACCATCCCGCGACCGCCCTCGCGCCAGGGGACGCTGAACGAGATCAGGTCGGTGCGCGAGAACGCGATGACGATATCGGTGGGTCGCTCGGCCAGGCGGGCACGAAGGCGGAAGGTGGCGGGGCCGATGCCGATGGGGGCCTCGCGACTGGCCGCGCGAAGGAGGTCATCCGAGAGCGAGTCGTCGATGATGACAAGTCCGGTGAGACGCGTTCGCCGCTGGAGGCGCCCGAACTCGGAGTTCCAGTGGTTGAGGGCCTCGAGGGTGGGGCGAAGGCGCGGATCGGTCGGGGAAGAGAGGATGGTGACACGGAGCAACGGGCCGCCGACATCGTGTACGAGCGCCGTCTCGCGCACGGGACCGTGTGCGCGGAACCAGATCCAGGTTGCAGCTGCGAGCGCGACGCCGACGCCGGCGATGCCGGCCACTCGGCGGCGCGCTCGGGACTGTTGTTTCGCGGGCATATGTGGCGTGTGGTTGGACGAGATTTCCTCTCGGCCGCTCACCTCGCAACCCGCCTCGCCTCCATCGTCCAGAAGTCGCGCATCCAGGTCTTGCCGCGATCGAACGTCGCGTCGGCACGCCAGAGGAAGCTGTCGGGGCGGATGGCAAAGTATCGAAAGCGCACGAGCATGTCGCCGTACCACTCCGTGAGCACGCGCGAGTCGCCGTCGCTCCACATCAGGCCGGGCTGCCACGCGCCGCGCCGAGTGTCGATGCCTTGCATCTCCCAGATTCTCCGCGCCGGGTTGAACGCCCGGTACGTCCAGGTCCCCGCGTCCCACGTCAGGGTTGGGTCATCCGGGCGCCAGTGATCCTCGAGGAGGACACCCTTGCCGTCGGTGGCCTTCTTCGAGAAGACCCAGTGCCCCTTGAACGGGGGCGCGAAGCTCCCGTCGTCGTTCCGGTTCTGGAAGGTGAACTCCCACGTCCCGATGAGGAAGTCGAAGTCGGTCGCGGCGCTCTGACCCGTTAGGGTGTCGCCGACCGCGACGTTGGCGCCTAACGTGTCCGGCAGTGCAATGGCCCGCGGTGCTCGGCGCGCGTCCTGGGCCTGGAGCGTCGTGCTGAGGGCGATGACTGCGCAGGCGAGGGTAAGGGCGTGAATGGCGTGGCGCATGGCGAGGACGGTGAAAGAAGCACGTGGGCGACGAGCAGAGCATGCGCTGCGGATGTCGTCACCGTTCACGGTGTGTGGCTGTGACGAACCGCAACGAGCTCGAACAGAACAAGCTTGCGTGCGCGCGCTCGCGCACGCTATGGTTAGCCCCCGTTTTGACGCGACCCATGCTCCTCGCGCTCCAACTCCCATTTGCCGACCTGCGCCCGTTCTCTCCCGACGAGACGGGGCGACTCACGGTGCCCGCCTGGCCACTCGCCGAGCCTGACAAGGAGTTCGTGCGCGGCTTCGGCGTGGTCACCGAGCGCGCGCGCGGCGGGGTGGATAGCTGGGCCGGCGAGGAAGTCTATTGCCGCGCCTCACGCGCCGTGAAGTTCGCCCCCCGCGATGCCGCGCACGCGTCCCAGGAGAACGGGTCGTCGCGCATCTCGGCCAAGTGCGCCTTTCGTCGCCTTCTCTACGATGGCTCGGCGGTGGGGCGACTCGAGGTGGGGCTCGCGTTCGGTGCGTCAGGATCGCCGAGCAACACACAGGGGCGCGCGATTGGCGTCGTCGAGATGGTCGAGCAGCTGGCGACAGCGCCGGTGCGCATCAAGAGCGTGCACGGCCACGAGGTGCAACTCCCCCTCGTCGATGTCGGCGCGACATTCATCGAGCGTTATGCGCGTGCGACCACGCGCGCCGACTGGGTGCCGCGCGCTCGCCATGGCCCGTCGCTCGTTCGCGCCGGCGCGCCGCTCGCCATCCTCGAGTATCGTGCAAAGCAGCTGCGCCAACTCCCGACCAACCGTCGTGTGCTGGCCACGGGCGACGCCAGCATCGCGCTCAGCTTCTGTCGCGTGGTGCGCGGCAAGGGGCGCGACGGCTTCGGGGTGTGGCTCATCGGGCACGGCGACGGCGTCGATCGGGATCGGCTGCGGCAGCTCCGCATTCACCTGTTGCGGCTGCACGCCGAGAAGGAGGCGTTGCGCTTGACGTTGCGGGCGATGATTGATCGCAGCATTGCCATCACCCCGGGCTCCAGCGCCACCGACGACCTGGCCGATTACCTCGAGGAGCTGTTCAAGCTGCTCACCAAGCACACGCGCTTCGGCCTCGCGCAGTCGCCGCTCCTTGGCGTGGCGCAGCAGTTCGACGATCAGATCTCCATGGGCGAGCGCGACACGCTCCTCTCACAGCTCTCCAGGCTCAAGGGGCGGCTCGACCGCACCATGCAACGATTCTCCGATGCCAGCGGTCGCATCGTGATTTCACAGGGAGCCAACGCCACCGCGTACGTCTTTCCAGGAGGGAGCATGAGCGGCAACACATACAATGTATCGGGCGGCCAGGTCGGCGCCGTCGGCGACAACGCCACGGCCAGCAACAACACGTTCGTACAGAACAACGCGCTCGCGCCGGGCGTGGATCTCGCGGTGCTGGCCACGGAACTGGAGCAGCTGCGGACCCGTATGCGTGAGGAGGCCAGGACGCCGGCCGAAGACCGCGCCCTGGCCGCCGTGGGGGAGGCACAGGAGGCGGCGAAGAAGAACGATCGTGCCGGGGTCGTGAAGCATCTCAAGGCCGCCGGCGCGTGGGCGCTCGACGCGGCCACCAAGATTGGCGTCGCCCTGGCGACGGCGGTGCTGAAGGAGACGCTGACCGGGCGTCCGTAGATGGCGTCGCGCGGGGCGCTCCGCCGGTCAGCGCCCTTCCCTGTGCGACGCGGTGGTTGACGCGACACGATGCATTTCGTATTGGTAGTGACGCATGGGCGAGGCGCGACAGTTGTTCGTGGCCTGGTCCATCACCCACAGCAATGTGGGCAGGCGCTCGTTGCCAGCACCATCGACGGTGACTTGCACGAGAGAGCAGATGTGGGTTCGATTCCCACCGGGGCCATCGTTAGGTAGCAGCGGTTCCCATGCCCCGTAGCTCAACGGTAGAGCGACTTGATCGAGCGCAAGCTGGGTAGCCCCCAGTGGCTCGGGACGAAGATGTGGCCGCAAGGCCGAGCATAGAGACTTCGTTCAGAAAAGGACAAGCGCAGCCCCTCCAACGCTCGACGGCGGAGGGGCTTGTCCTTTAGGTATGGGCGCACCGCACGATCACGCGCCTAACGCCAGCTCGGCTCATCGAGACCGCGGAGCGCGGCGATTGGTATCGCGGTCCCCGTCTGCGCGTCCACCAGCGTCAATCTTTCTCCCCGCTTGTAGAGGATCCATGCGCCATCGGGCGACCAGGTGAACGAGCGCCCGTAGATTGCGCCCGCACCCTCGACGAGTCGTCGATAGCCCGAGCCGTCCAGGTTCACCAGCGCCAACGATCCGTCGCCCTCGATGTAGGCGATCGTGTTTCCCTTCGGGGACCATTGCGGATAGGCGCCGGGAACATCGATGGGGAGAAAGGCGTCGGTCGCGAGATCGATCACCCGAAGCCGCTCGTAGCCAGAACTCACCGTGTTCAGCGCGACGCGCCTCCCATCGGGCGAGAGCGAAGGGAACATCGTCTGGTCTCCGCGCAACGCCGCGGCGCCGATGACCATGACGCCCGTGCCGTCCGGATGCACGCGATGCAGGCAGTACTCGTCTGTCGCGCACTTCGCGTCGTAGCCAGCGAAGTAGACCCACTGCCCATCCGGGCTCGGCGCGACGCCAACCATGTGCGAGAGCGACGGCGGGAGCGTCGCGAAGAGATGCCGCGGGGCGCTCAACGAATCGACGAGAAGTATCGTGTAGAAGGGATTCACGTACCCGCTGTAGATGACCGTGGAGCTGCCGGGGAGCCAGCGCGGCCGCAAGCCGAGTCCACCATCGCTTGCAATCGCCAGCACACGCCGGTTGGAGCCGTCGAGCGAGATAGTGATGATCTCCCCACGACTCGTGTTGTGCGCGACGATGGTCGCTTCGGGGATGGTCGCGAACTGCAGCGTATCGTTTACGCCCCCGACGCTCGCCACCACGCGATAGAGCCCCACCGTCGAGGAGGCGACGACCCCCGCGGCCGACACGCTCGCACCGGCCGGCGCCCCGACGAGCGCGAAGGCCGGGGGATTGGTCAGGACATTCGAATGACGGTCGCGAATCGTCGCACGGATCGTGAAGCTTTTCGTGGGGAGGATGGCCGTGTCGCGAGGCGCCAGCTCGATCGATGCGACGCCACCGGGGACGGCGGTGAAACGGGCCGTGTCGACGAGGCCAATCGTCGGGACGCGCACCACCAGCCGCAACTGGCCAGGGATCGTCGGCAGCATGACGAAGGCGCCCTTGCGCCCCGACGCATCGGTGAGTCCGCTCGCGAAGTTCGCGTAGATCGTCGAGGTAAGCGGCGCCACCCAAGCGGCGAGCTGCGTGCCGGGAAGAGTGATCGACTCGAATCGCACGACGGTCCCTGACGGTGCGACGTTCCCGGACGAGTCGCGCACTTCGACGATCGACGGCGCGGAGAGTTGCGTGCCGACGGAGTCGGTCACCTGGTTGCCCGACACGAATTGAATTCCGCGGCGTATCGTCGGCGTCGGGCCTGCGCCATCGTCGGAGCTGCAAGCGGCCGTGAGCAGCAACGTGACGACGAGCACGTACGGTGTGGAGCGCATCATCCCCTCCCCCTGGTTGCGCCGTGCGAGTGGTCACGGCAATGGAAGAGTAGGGGGAGGGGGAGGCGGGGGCAATCGTGTGCGGCTGTCGGGGGCTCCCTTACGCCCTCTTACCGCGTCACCTTCACCACAAACGACGCAGAGAGCCCCTCGCCGCTCCCGTCCACTACGCCAGAGCCCACGAACGAGCGCTGAAGCGGCCGCACCCTCGCCCGCGTGACGCCCACCGCGACGCCACGCAGTCCGCTGCTCCCCATCGCGGCAATCGACATGTCGTCGACGCTGTAGAGCGGGACGAATCCGAGCACGATCTCCCCATCCGCGTCGAGCGCGGTGAGGCGCAGCACCTGCTCGGGGTTCACCGCTTCGCCCACGCGCAGGTGCACGGTGTCAACGGCCACGACGAGCCTGGCGACGCGTTGGTTGCGCTCGCTCGCGCGGTCGAGGGCGCTCGAGGCGCCGCGCGCGTAGTCGAACGCCGGCGCACGCTTCTGGACCACATCGCCATTGGACGGCATCGCTCGCGCGAGTGGCGCAGGAGACGCCTGTGTCCGCCCGCCCGGGCATCGTGCACGCGTCGCGTTGCTGAGGGCGTGGCGCAGCGTCCAGCCGACGCGCGTCGCGTCGGCAACGCCGCCACCGCGCGACGACGAGAAGGTCTTCTGCGTGATGAATTGCCTCCCATCCTCCATGGTCGCGCGGCAGTTCAGTTTGGCGTCGAGCCTGAAGCCGCCGTACGGCCAGACATCCATCTCGATGGAGATCCAGGGGATCTTGTCCCCAGGGGCAATCAGGGTGTTCAGGGCATTTCCGGACATGCGCGAGAGCTGCGCCCCATTGCGGCTGGCGGCCCAGCTCTCGATGGCCCGCATGATGGCCCGCTCGCTCACGGCCGGCGCCTCGCCGTCGTACCAGACCGACACGCGGATGGGATACAGGATCGAATCACCCTCCGCCGGCTGCACGACGAGCGAGCTGTCCCTGAAGAAGTCGGTGCGCGGGTCTGTCGCCTGGAGCATGACGCCCTTGGGGAGCAAGACAAGCTTGCGCGGATCGCGCCGGAACCAGAGCACGCCCATCACCACAGCAGCGGCAACCACGAGCAGGGCAACGATCGCTCGGCGCCACTCGCGCCACACGGAGGGTCCATCACCGGTCCAACGCGATGACGACGAAGATGAAGTCGCGGGCATGATGTCAACCTCGGAGGTGTGACCGCAGAAGTGCCGTTCTCGTTTGTCGCGCGCGCGCGCTCACGCCGCGCACTCGATGTCGTCCGTGGTGGCGTACCAGCGAATGGCCACGTCGCGCTCGCGGGTGTCGCACCACCGCAGGCAGGTCTCGACCTGCATCCCGCCGTCCTCGTGCTCGCGGGCGATGGCAATCAGGCACTCGCTCACCCCTTCGGTGGTCTCGTGCATGCGATCGTAGACCTCGAGGACGACGCCAACCTCCTCACGCGGGCAGGCCGCGGCCGACGACAGCTCCGCCACGGGGGCGTTGCGCATCAGCATGATGTCGCCTGCCCTCACCTGCAGCCGGTTCCAAAGCCGCCGCGCGCTCATGCTGCGCAGGTCGTCGAAGGTGGCAAGGGGGAGGATGGGCCAGGTGGAGATGCCGATCTCGAGATCGAGGTGTGAGGTGCTCCCGACCGACCAGACAAACTCCAGCGAGCAAGGGAGCTCCGGGTATTCGCGGTGCAGGCGCACGGCGTGACGCGCCAGCGTATACGCGGCGCCGACCAGCAGGAGCGGAGTGTGCGGTATCATCGGATGGTCCTCGGTTCCTGGTTGTAGATCGCCATTCCCTGTTCGCCCGCGCCGAGCGACAGGAGCGGGAAGTTGTTACGACCGCGGCTCGCCACGACGACCGATCCCTCGACGACCTCGATGCGCGTCATGGCGGGATCGGTCGCGTCGACATGCATCAGGGCGCGATCGAGAATGAGACGCGCCGACGGCGTGACGACGACGAACCGCCCGACCGGCGCCGATTGGGCGTAGACGCTGGCGGCGCCGTCGATGAAGAGCTCCTGCGCATTGTTGGGACCGGGCGCCTCGCTCCACGTAAGGCGCGTACCCGCCTCGAGCGAGACGCTCACGCCGGACGCGACCTGCACGACCTTCGACTCGCGCGCCGGCGCTTCGACGCTGTAGGTCCTGGGAGCTTGCAGGCGCTGCGACGCGGTATAGCCCATCCAGGCGCCGCCGGTCACTCCCCCCATGCTGAGCACGGCGAGGATTCCGGCCGCCAGCTGCCAGCGCCGGAGTTGGCGCATGTAGGCGTGCGCAGGGTCTGCCGCGCTCGCACCGCTGTCGTCGCGCGTCCCTTCCTCTCCCTCACCCACACTCGGCGACTCGCCACTCCCGCGCGCGTCCCACTTCTCGAGGAAGCGCTGATACGACGCCTCGCGCTCGGCGTCGGAGATCTGGAAGTCGCGAGCGCGCGGCCAGGCGTTCCACGCCGTGCGGATCGTCTCCACGCGGGCCAGAAAGTCCTCATCGTTGCCCAGGCGTCGCTCGACGTTGGCGAGATCACCCGCCGTGAGCGATTGCGTGAGGTAGTCGGCAATGAGGACGCCATCGGCGTCGGCGGCAATCGCCTGTTGGACCTCGGCGGCGCCGGGTTCGCGCTCGTCGGCGCCCTCGCCGCGCACGAGCCATTCCTTGATGTTCATTCGACCTCCCGTCCACGCAACGACTTCGGGGTGAGTTCGATCTCGGTGAGTCGGCGCTCCAGCCGCTGGTTGGCGCGCGACAGGTACACGCGACAGGACGCCACGGGAGCGCCGAGGTGCTCGGCGAGTTCGTCGATGTCGAGGTCGTGCTCGCGCGCCAGGAGCCACGCTTCGCGCAGGTAGGGCGGGAGAGTGGCGAGCACGTTCATGATCGTCTGGCGGATATCGCCGTCATTCGTGCGGAGCGACGTCTTGGTCCACTGCCGCTGGGCGAGCCGGGAGTCGGAGACCAGTTGCAACATCCGCTCGTGCCGCTCCATGTCGCGCCGGCGATCGATGGCCTCGTCGTGCACCATCTTGAGCAGCCGAAGACGCGCGTCGCGCCCCAGCGGGCCCTCGTGCGCGTCGTCGCTCCTGCGGGCGCGGTCGGCACCGGTCGTACGAGGCAACCGGGCGAGATGGCGTTCGCGCTGCGCAAAGAACTTGACGAAGGCGTCGCCCACGACGTCGGACGCCTCATCGCTGCCAACGATGTGCGCGGCGTAGCGCAGCATCTCGACCTGCACTTCGTGATAGAAGCGCGTCTCGTCGTCGCGAGGGGTGCTCCCTTCTGCGCGACGCACCAGCGGCCCTCGCTGCTCTCCTCGTGACACGTTCGTCTTCCTCCTCGCGACCAGCAGCGGCGACCCAATCATGTGGACGTCGCCCTGCCTGGCGAGCGCTGACGGTTAGCCAGATACCTCCGGACCGTTTGGGGAGCACGCGAATCGCGAGTGCCGAGCGCCCGGTCGAGCGCGTGCGGACGTCGAGACGCGTCCTCCTACCATACACACCGAACGAGAGGGGCGATTTATAACGTCGATCTTGAAGAACTCTTCGATCTGCGGTCAAGAGGGACGGCAGAGGGGGTGTTGTGCGCCTGGCGGCGCGGGGGGGGTTGACAAAAGGGAGGGGGTCGGGGGTTTGGGTGAGGGGGTTGGTGAACTCAGTCCGGTTTGGCGGGGGTGAAGGAGGGATGGTTGGGCTGTCTTGCGGATCGGGGGGGCAAGAAAGGGGCTGTGTGGAGTGGCGAGGGGACTGTGCGGGATGGCGAGGGGGCTGTGTGGGATGGCGAGGGGGCTGTGTGCGGTGGTGAGGGAGGTGTGCGGGCTGGTGAGACCACCGCGGGCTCACGCGAAGGCGCGAAGGGGGATGGTGAGGGGGCTGTGCGGCGGGGTGAGGGGGCGGCGCTGAGGGGCGAGGGTGCAAAGTGGCGCGGTGAGGAGGCGATGCGGAGTGGTAAGGAGGCGTTGTTCGCTTGTTAGGCGACTGGGGGGCGTGGTGAGGGAGCTGTGCGGAGTTGCGAGGTGATGATGCGGAGCGGTTAGGCGGCTCTGCGGGATGGTGAGGGGGCTGAGTGGGGTTGCGAGGGAGCTGCGAGGCGTGGTGAGGAGGCTGTGCGGCGCGGTGAGGGGGCTGTGCGGCGCGGTGAGGGGACTGCGTGGCGTGGTTCGGGAGCTGCGGGCTTTCGCGAAGGAGCACAGTGAGTTGGCGAGGAGACGATGTGGGTTGGCGAGGGGGCAATGCGGGGTGGTGAGGGGGCGGTGTTGAATGGTTAGGCGGCAGAGGGGAGTGGCAAGGAAGCGTTGTGGGACTGCGAGGTGATGATGCGGCGTGGTGAGGAGGTGATGCCGACCGGCGAGGGGGGACGGTGGTGTGGTGAAGGGGGAGAGTCGGTTTGTCAGTGCGCAGTGCGCGGTTGCAAGGCGGCGATGTGCGGCGGCATGGGAGCGTTGCGCGCTGGCAAGGCGACGATGCGGAGCGGCGAAGGGTGGTAATGGTGGAGTGCGGGGGCACGTGGGGGCGCACGCGTGCTCGTCGGGAGGGATGGCGCCCGCAACCATAGAGAGAGGAGACACGGCGTATGCAGGCACGGACCAAGCACGGATTGCAGACGATGCGCGCGGCGCACGCGTTCCTGTCGGCGCGCACCTTCACGGCGGCGATGGGCGACCTCAAGCCGCAGGTGGAGGTGCTGGCGGCGATCGTGGCGCGCATCGGCGATCAGGCGACCACGCAGGACGCGAGTGCGAGTGCGGCGCAGGCGGCGACGGCGCTCAAGCGGTCGCTCGCATCCACGTTGCGGCTGGAGTACGTGCGCCCCATCGCACGAATCGCCGGCAAGCTGTTCCCGGAGGACGTCGAGCTGCGGCGGTCGTTCGTGAAGGAGCCGCCGCGCGACGACGAAGGGCTCATCCAGCTCGCGAGCGCGTTCGCCGAGCGTGCCGAGCAGTACAAGGAGCTGTTTGTGGCGCGCGGGCTGGCGCCCGACTTCGTGGAGCGACTCGAGAAGGCCATCGACGACTTCCGGGACGTCCTCGTGGTGCGTGCGCTGGAGCAGGCGCGCCGGGCATCGGCCAGCGTCGCCCTGCTGGAGGAGCTGTCGCGGGGGCGGGACCAGGTGCGGCTGGTGGACGCCATGCTCGCCCCCCGGCTGGCGAGTCGCCCCGAGCAGCTGGCGGAGTGGCGCCGGATCACGCGCTTCGCGCGAGCGCGCGCCGCGGATGAGGGATCGCCCGCGCCGGGTGCGTCAGCGGGAGCGGGGGCGGCGCCGGTGTCCCCTTCTCTCCCCTCGCAGCCGGTCGCATCAGGAGCGGGAACGGCGGCCGTTTCGGGTGTGCAGCCGGCGGGTGAGACGTCGAGCACGACGCCGAACGTGACGCCCGAGGCGAAGGCGGCCTAAGGGGCGGGAGCTGTCGGCAGGTGCAAGCAGGACGGCCGGGGTTCCCTGGGTGGGGGGCCCGGCCGTTCTTCTTTGGGCTTTCGGGCCGCGCGTTCGGCGCCGCCGGGCGGCTATGCCAGCGCCTCTCCAAAGAGGAGAGGCAGCTCGATGATCAGGGCCTCCTCAGCTCCGTCAGGCCGCCAAGTGAGCCGCTCCAGCACGATCTCCGGGCGATCGTCACCGCGCCGCCACCGCTCGATGCACCAGGCGTCGGCGTCGACGATCCAGTACTCGTCGACCTGCTCCTCCAGATAGATGCGGCGCTTGATGCCCCGGTCGCGTCGGGCGGTCGAGGGCGAGAGGATCTCGATGGCCAGGAGGAGTCGCTCCGCTTCGGCGAAGGAGCGCGGTCGGCGACCGTCGGCGGCGCGGGGGACGACGAAGACGTCGGGCGCGAGGAGCCGGCGGTGCGAGAACTCGACGTCGGCAGGGGCGACGATCGCTTCGCCGAGTTCGTTCTGGCGGAGGAAGGTGGAGATCGCCTGCCAGAGCGCCAGCGCCGCGCGCTGGTGATTCCAGGACGGGGACGGCACGATCACGAGCTCCCCGTCGAGCACCTCGTAGCGCGTGCCATCGTCCGGCAATGCCGCAGCCATCGCGGCGGTCCACTGGGTCGCCATGCGTAGAGGGTACGGCATTCATGTTCGCTCGCGCAAGAGTTCATGCGCGGAGCCTAACGCTCGGCGGGAAGCTGGCGTCATCATTTCGATGCGGATTGGTGCATGGTGTTGCGGTGGGGGCTGACGCGGGCGCGTGGTGCGGGGAGGGCGGACGAGTGTCTCACGCGAAGGCGCGAAGACGCGAAGGGGGCGAAGGGGGCGAGATGTCGGGTGATCTGAGGTAGCCAAAGAGCGGCACTTTTGCTTCGAAGGAGGGCCGCGCGTGCACGACACGGACGTGCGTTGCCGCACGGGCATCCGCGTGCGTACTGGCGATCGCCTCCGGTTCTTCGCGTCAGGAACCGGGTACGACTGAACCGCGGCGTGCTTGTGCGCGCGCCCCCCTCAACCCCCCCTCCAACCCCTCAAACGCCTCCAACGCCGAGCGCAAATCCTCCACAATCTCCGCGGCAATCACATGCGGCGCCGGGAGATTCGCCGACGCCTCCAACGCCTCGTCCTTGAGCCAAAAGATATCCAGCGACGCCTTGTCCCTGGCGAGGAGCTCCTCGACGCCATACGGACGCCAGCGGCCGGAGGGATTCTTCCTCTCGCTCCACGTCGCCTTCCGCTCGTGGCGATTGGCGGGGTGGTAGCAGGCTACGAACTCGTCCAGATCCTTGCGCGCCAGCGGGTTGGTCTTGAGGGTGAAGTGCTGGTTGGTGCGCAAGTCGTACATCCAGAGCTTCTTCGTCGCCGCCTTGTCGCTGGCGGCGCGGCGGTCGAAGAAGAGGACGTTGGCCTTGACTCCCTGGGCGTAGAAGATCCCCGTGGGCAGCCGCAGCAGGGTGTGGACGTCGCACTCGTGAAGCAGCTTGCGCCTCACGGTCTCCCCCGCCCCGCCTTCGAACAGGACGTTGTCGGGGACCACCACGGCGGCGCGGCCGTTGATGCGGAGCAGCGTCTTCACGTGCTGAACAAAGGCCAACTGCTTGTTGCTGGTAGTCACCCAGAAGTCGTCGCGGACGATGGTGAGTTCCTCGCGCTCCTCGTCTCCCTCGGCGTTGACCATGCGGACGCTCGACTTGCGCCCGAACGGAGGGTTGGTGAGGACGAGGTCGAAGCGTTCGCCGGGGTCGGCGCGGAGCGCGTCGTCGACCTTCACGGCAGGGTCGACCTGCTCACCAGCGGTAGGGCCAATGCCGTGCAGCAGGAGGTTCATCCCACACAGGCGGGCGACGCTGTCGACCAGCTCCACGCCGCGCAGCGCCTCGAGCTTGAGGTGCTTCTTGGCCTTCTTCTCGAGGGTGTGATGGTGGTGGACGATGTAGTCGTGCGCCGCCAGGAGAAAACCGCCCGTCCCGCAGGCCGGGTCGCAGATGGTCTCCCCGGGTTGGGGGGCCATGCACTCGACGATC
Organism: Gemmatimonadaceae bacterium; assembly: GCA_020852815.1. NCBI lineage: Bacteria > Pseudomonadati > Gemmatimonadota > Gemmatimonadia > Gemmatimonadales > Gemmatimonadaceae > Gemmatimonadaceae bacterium. The sequence goes on from JADZAN010000030.1 coordinate 33,491, forward strand.
GCCTGGATGAGGGGGCGCGGCGTGAAGTACTGGCCGGCGCCCCCCTTGGTGTCCTGGGCGTTCTTCTCCAGCAGCCCCTCATACGCATCGCCCTTCACGTCGGCGTCGAGGGAGAGCCATTGCTCCCGGTCGATCAGGTCGGCGATGAGTCGGCGCAGCTTGGCGGGATCCTGGATCTTGTTCTGTGCCTTGCGGAAGATGAGCCCCAGCATCCCCTGCTCCTTCCCCAGCCGCTCCAACGTCTTCCGGTACTGTCCCTCCAGCGCGTCGCCGTCCTTGGACAGGAGGGCGGGCCAGTCGAGCCCCTTGGGGATGATGGACGGCTGGCTCCACGGCGCCTGGGTGCGCTCGTGGGCCATCTTGAGAAACAGCAGGTATGTGAGCTGCTCGACGTAGTCCCCGTAGGAGAGGCCGTCATCGCGCAGGACGTTGCAGTAGTTCCAGAGCTTCTGGACGATTTGCTGGGGGTTCATTCGCGTCAGCGCAGTGTCTACAGATGTTGACAAATGTCAACCACCGTATAGCATTACCAGTACAAATGGACTGGGGAATCCTGGTCGGCGCCGGGTCTCGGGGGAATCCTCGTGGCCCGGCGCTTCCGTTTGGAACCTACGGGAAGATCTTCAGCCCGTAGCCGTCTATGCGGCCATTCGAGGAACGCCGCAGCTTCGACTCGATGATCGACCAGGTTCGATTGTGTTGATCCGGCCGTAGGACGTGAAGCCCAATCGGACGCGCCACCAGGTCGGCGATCTGAAGCCCCGTGGACACTGCTTTCTTGTCGGTCAACACGATCTCGAGAGGTACACGACTGCAGATGGAATTCGCGCCGCCCGTGAGACGACGGAACTCGAGTTCGAGCTCACTATCCTCCTTGCCGCCGCGACGCTCGAAGACCACATGTGTCAAGCGCCCACCCTGCCCTTTCTCCTGTAGAAACGCGCAGATCCGCTCCAAGCCGTACTCCATCGCGAGTGCATAGGGATTCGTGGGTTCGCGATAGCGGTCCTTGAGCGCCTCCTTTCGAATCACGACTGCCACCAGCGTGACGGGGAGTCGCGCGATCAGATCGCTGAGGTCCTGGAAAAACTCGTCTCGTACCTGCTTGTTCACGAGAACTCGGAAGTCGCCCTTGGCCTTCTTGATGTGGTGCTCGTGCAGGATCACCTGGTCGTGGCCGAAGTAGCGAAACTTGAAACCGAGCATTCCGGGAACCGCGATCTCTGCATACTCGCGCTTCGAGAAGATCGAGAACGCGAGTACGAACGCCGGATACTCGGGATCGATGGACTGGAGACCGTGATCGCCACTCTCGTCGACGAACACGATGTAGTCGCTGAAGTGCGCAGTCACCGTTCTCACCCCTCCGGAGCCAGGAAGTACACTGGCTGCAGCGGCAACCGCCGCCTCGCGCCTTCCTCCAGCTTGGCGTAGTGCTCCGTCCAGAGGCGCACGAGCCGCTCCAGGTCCACCAGCGTCACCCGGCACGTGGTCTGCGACCGCGCTTCATCCGTGGCATCGCGGGTGAAGCCGCCGGTGTTCACGAAGATCCCCACATTGTCGGTGCCGAGAAGGGCCACGGAGGAACAGCACGTATGGGATCTGCCCGACGTCACCCCCATGAGAGAGACCATCGTCGCGCAGGACGTTGCGGCAGTTCCAGAGCTTTTGGACGTTTGCTGGGGGTTCATGCGAGGGGTGCGGATGCGGAGGGCAGTTCGCCGAGCAGTTCGTTAAGTCGCGCGGCCGACTGCACGAGTCCACCGGCACGAAGCGGACGGTGCGCGATCCGCATGAGCAGGTCGCGCAGCGGCGCGGGATGGAGCACACACGCGTCGTAGACCACCGAGAAGGGCACTTCAGTACCCGAGCCCCAGCTCCCGGGCTTGTCGAGTCAACTCATCCAGGGCCTCCCGAGACCGCTGATCCTGCGCGCGCTTGTATTCCGCCAGGTCAGCGTACAGGACCCGACGGTGCGTGCCGACCTTGCGGTGCGGCAGCTCGCCCTTCTCCAGGAGCGAGACGAGGAACGGCCGCGACACGTTGAGGAGATCCGCCGCCTGCTGGGTCGTCAGTTCCGCGTGTATCGGAACGATGGTCACGGCGTTGCCGTTGGCCATCTGCCCCAGGATCTCCAGGAACAGGTCGAAGGCGGCGCGAGGGACGACCACCGACGCGCCGTTCTCGCCGTCCGCGCGAAGGCGGACGTGCCGGCGCGCGCGACGGCTCGCCAGCGGCGATAACTCGCGCAGCGCTTCCTGCGCCTCGTGGGCGGTCTCGGGGGTCGGAAGTTCGAGGGTTGCGGTCATGGCTTCACCTTACCTGCTGGACGCTCTCACCGCAACATACGAAACAAACGAAACGAAAGTTCCTTGGGACCATCCACCGCCTTCCGACACGACAGGCGGGTGCTGTCCCCCGCCCTCACCCCTCCGGCGCGAGGAAATACACCGGCTGCAACGGAAAGCGCCGCCGCGCCCCTTCCTCGACCTTGGCGTAGTGCTCCGTCCACAGCTTCACGAGCCGCTCCAGGTCCACCGGCGTCACCCGTCGCGTCGTCTGCGACCGCGCCTCGTCGATCGCGTCGCGGGTGAAGCCGCCGGCATTCACGAAGATCCCCACATCGTCGGTGCCGAGGAGCGCCATGAAGGCGCGGAGGCCGTCGACTGCAACCTTCTGCTGCTGGCGCTTGACCTGGACCTTGATGCGCGGGAGCGTGGTGCCCAACGGGTCGTTGAAGGCGAGGATGTCGACGCCGCCATCCTTGCCGGGTTGGGCGATCCATCCCACGTGATACCCCATGGCGCCGAGGAGGGCGGCGACGAGGTGACCAGCCATCGCCCCGCATCCTTCACCAGCCAGCCGGCCTTCACGAAGGGGATCGAGGTGAAGCGCACGACCTTCTCGTAGCGCTGCGCCCCGGAGGCGTACTCGCCCGACTCGTAGTCGGTGGGCGGAAATCGCCGCGCGAGGCGTTCGATGACGTCGGAGGCGCGAAGTCCTTCGCTCTCGTTCCGCAGGACATCGAACACTCCGCGCATGAGCGCAGCGCGGCGCTGGAAGCTGACATGAGCGGTCGACTTGGGGGTCATCGGCGGCGAGGGCGTGCGGGGGACTTGGACTTGGCTCGCGTTCGAGGCGCGCGCGATTCGGATGCCTCGCGCTCGGCGCGGATGCGTTCGAGGAGGGCGGAGGCCGGTTCGTCGTTAGGGTTCTGGGGGACGAGTTTGCCTTCGAAGGCGTGCTTGAGGATGGATTGGCGGAGACGGGAGGCGCGGAGGAGTTGAACGTCTATGTCCGCTATGCACCTCCGGCTTGCCTCCACCCTCTCATCTACAATCAACGCAACGCGCTGTTGTTCCTCGATGCTCAATGGCGCTGGCAGCTCGATTCGCTCGATGTCCTGCTGATTGATCTTGTAAATGCCCGCAGTAGTTCGTGCCGCTTCCTCGATCTGTCGCCGAACGAGGAGTGAATCCCACGCGATTCGCAGATACTCGGGCAGCAGCTTCGACGTGTCCGGTCGCGCCCGAATCAGCGTATCGGGATAAGCAACGTCCGTACTCAGATCTCCAACGAGTCCGCCTCGCCCGACGAGAGTGCGCGAGCCGTTCCCTCGGGAAATGAGAAAGTCCCCTGATCGAATGAGGAACGGACGCGCTGCCTGCGCATCCCAAGCTCCGATCTTGCACTCGGACTGATCGACGATCCCTGACTTAAGGCAGGTGAGTCGAAGAACACGGAATCCCCGTTCGGCGGTCGGAACGGACCTGCCGTTCGCGAGCGGCGCCGCGAGCATGGTGCCAAAACGGAGAGATGGATACTGCGAGAGAGCGTTGTCGCGGATCGCCTCAACAAGTCGGATCGCATTCGCCCGCGCCCGCTCCAACCCCGCCACTGCCGCATCCAGCTCCGACAGGTGCTCCTCGAGCGCGGCAACGATGCGGCGCTGCTCGGCGAAAGGTGGGATGGGGATCGGAATCTCGGCAGCCCGCCTACCGGATACCTCCATGAATGTCGTTCCACTCGCGAACTCCCGAATCAGATCGGTATTGCCTGACAGGTACCAGTACACATAGTCAGATATGAGTCCGTCGCGGAGCACGAAGCTCTTGAAGCCCTGATTCGTTGATACTGGACAGGCGGCGATTGCGACGTATCCAACCGGGGCGCGCGAGGACAGCAACACCGCGCCCGCCGGCATTAGGCGAGCGCCCGAGTGCTGAAGCCCGACCGGTGTGATCGAACGGCTCCCAGTTGTGATCGACTTCGAACGATAGCCCGACAGATCGGCAGGGGTGATCCAGGGTATCGTTCCACCCCAGTACTGAGGCGACTTCGTATCAGGAGTACCACCGCCCACGACCTCTGCGACGTCCGTCATGGTCTTCCATGACCATGAGTCCGGGATGCTCCACCTGTGGCCGTTCTTGCGTTGTTCACTCACGCCGCCACCACCCCCGTCACCTCGTCAATCACTTCCTTCAACTCCTCCCCAAACACCCGATGCGCCGCCCCCAGCCCACCGCGCTGCGCGAACGGCGCATACTCGAAGTCATCCACGTCGATCTCCACGTTGGCCGCCAGGTGGTCGACGATCTCCGCCAACCACGCCTTCTGTTCCGTACTGAACCGACGACCGCCCGACTCCATCTTCGCGAGCCACGCCGCGAAGCGGGCGCGAGCCACCTCCGGGAACGGAGCGAGCGCGTCATCGCGATGCGTCGCGAATCGCACGAGCGAGACGACGTCGGTGAGCACGCGCGCCGGCCGGCCGCGCACCCGTGAGCGGTCGAGCAGCTCGTAGGCGCGCCATACCTCCTCCAGCGCGAGCGGCGGCTTCTGCCGCGCCAGCGTCTCGGTCAGCTCCTGCAGAGCGTCACGCGTGAGGCGACGCCCCTTGGCGCGTCCATACAGCAGCTGCAAGGCCACGAACTCGTCGCGGTGCGTCGCGATGAACTGCTCGAAGCTCGTGGTGAGCGACTTGGCGCGCGCTCTCGCCTCCGCCGAGATCCCGGCGTCGACCAGCTCGTCCTTGGAGGCGATGTCGATGACCTGCTCCTTGGAGCGCTTGAGGTCGAGGATGCGCTGGCGGAGCTGCGGATTGGTGGCGAGCGGGGCGACCGCGTCGCGAATGAGCTGCGCGCGCGCCGCGTCGAAGGCCTGCGCACTCGGCTCCGCCTTGCCACGCAGCCCCTCGTTGCGGCGCGCCTGCGACTGCGCGAAGTCGGGATCGAGCGCGTGCACGATCGCGTGCGCAAGGTCGCCGAGCGAGCAGCCGTCGGCGGCGTCCTTCACGCTCTCCCGTTCCGACCTGCCGAGCTGCCTATCGAGTCGCGCCAGGCGACTGGCCACCGACGAGGCGACGTCCGGATCGGTGTTCCCCATCGCGATGGCCTGCAGGAGCTTGTCGAGCGACACGGTCGGCTCGCGGTCGAGCGGGCGGGAATCGGAGAGATCCTCCTCGCTCACCCCCACGCAGTCGATCATGACAAAGCGCGTCTTGCTGCTGGCGTCCGGGGTGACGGCCCTGAGGTCGTCGGACCGTATCACGCGCACCCCGCGCCCCTTCATCTGCTCGAAGAGGGTGCGGCTCTTCACCGTGCGCATGAACCAGAGGACTTCGAGCGGCTTGACGTCGGTCCCGGTGGCAATCATGTCGACCGTGACGGCGATGCGCGGGTTGAACGAGTTGCGGAAGCTCTGCAGCAGGTCCTCCGGCTTCACGCCACTCGACTTCCACGTCACGCGCTCGAACTCGGTCCCATCGTCGTTGCGCACCACCTCGACCAAGCGCGCGGTCGAGGTGCGATAGGTGATCTTCTGCACCGCATCGTTCCCCAGCCCCAGCTCGTCGCGGATGATCTGCACCAGGTCGTCGGCGTGCGAGTCGTCCTTGGCGAAGACGAGCGTCTTGGGGACGTGCGTTCGCTCAGGGAATACGTCAGGGAGGAATCGATCGCGGAAGGCGCGGACGACGGTGCGGATCTGGTCGGGTGCCACGACATCCCGGTCGAGCGCCGCGCCATCGTAGGAGAGTTCCTCGTCCAGCTTCTCCCACCGCTTGGCGCGCGTCTCGCGATCGCGCTTGTCGACCCACTGCCCCGCCTCCACCGTCGATCCCTGCTCGGTGATCTTCGTGCGGATGCGATAGACATCGAAGTCGACGTTGACCCCATCGGCCACCGCCTCCTCGTGCCCGTACTCGGCGACCACGTTCCCGTTGAAGAAGCCGTAGGTGAGCTTGGACGGCGTGGCGGTGAGCCCGATGAGGAAGGCGTCCCAGTACTCGACGACCTGCCGCCAGAGCGTGTAGATGCTGCGGTGCGCCTCGTCGACGAAGACGACGTCGAAGGTCTCGATGGGGATGGCGGGATTGTAAACAACGGGGAGCGGCTCCTTGCGCAGGGCGTCCAGTCCGCCTAACGCTACGGCGACTTCGCCCGCACCGGCTTCGTCGCCTTCCTCCGAAAGATCCTCTTCCCCTTTCAGCATGGAGTAGAGGCGCTGCACCGTCCCGATCACGACCTTGGCGACCGGGTCGATCTTGTTGTGTGTGAGGCGCTGGACGTTGTAGAGCTCCGTGAACAACCGACCGTCATCCGGCGTGCGGTAGCTCTGGAACTCCTTGAGCGCTTGCTTGGCCAGGTTAGCGCGATCGACGAGAAAGAGGACGCGCTTCGCCCCGCCGAACTTGATGAGGCGGTAGATCGACGAGACCGCGGTGTAGGTCTTCCCGCTCCCCGTGGCCATCTGCACCAAGGCGCGCGGGCGGTTCTTCGCGAGTGAGACCTCCAGGTTGCGCACTGCCGTCAGCTGCGCCGGCCACATCCCGCGTTCGTCGACCGGAGGGAGCACGGTCAGTCGACCGCGCAGCGACGATGGGTGCAGCGAGAGCGGGTGCGGCTTGCCACCCTTCTCCGGGAGCCAGAGCGGCTCCGCCGAGAGCCACTCGGCGATGGTCTCCGGGCGGTGGAAGGTGAAGACCTCGCGGCTCTTGGGGACGGGGTCGAGGCGGTTCGTGAAGCGGGTCTCGACGCCGGTGCTCTGGTAGAGGAAGGGGAGCGGGCGGATGGGGGCCGGGACGCCGCTGGGGACGCCGTTGCCGTACTTCTCGCTCTGGAGCTCGAACTCCGTGAGTGGCGTCCCCGAGCGCTTTGCTTCCACCACACCGACGGCCTGACCATCGACATAGAGCAGGTAGTCGGCGAAGCCGTGGCCCGAACGGAGCGGATACTCGCGGATGGCGACTCCGCGGGCGGCCTGCAGGTTGAGGGCGGACATGTCCTGCATCACCCAACCGGCGGCGGCCAGCTGGGCGTCGATGTTCAGGCGTGCGCGGGTTTCGGGGGTGGTCACGCTTGCTTGGCGTGGAGGCTCGGTGTGTGGAGCGACGGGGACGGCCTCGCGGAGGGGTGAGCGAAGCGCGAGTGCCCGATCCCATCCCGAGGTGACCCGGCGGGAATCTGCAGAGGGGGGAGGCTGTTGGGGAGGGTAAGGTCGTGCTCGTCTGCGCGGGGGCAGTTGATCAGCGACCGCCGTCAGCTCTCTGCCGATATCTGGCGCAATTCATAGCGAGGCCTCCAAGAAAGCTCGCTTGGCGGCGAGGCTCCGCTTCAGACCGATTCTATTCGTTTGCGGGCAGCTGTGAACTCGACTGCATCGCAACACGACGCTGGTGCCCTCGGACGCCCCACATGACACTGGCGTATAGAATGGAGCTTCCGATGAGCCACCCGATGAATGCGGCGGCAATCAAGAGTCCTCCTTCGATCGAGGAAGCTCCGGCGAGATCGGACGCGAATGGTAGCAGCATCAGAGTCGTCAGCGCGATCGTGAGACCGACCGCCCTTTGCCCTACCGCGCGCGTTTGGGCGACGCGCCCCCCAACATAGCCGGCGATGACCCCGCCGAGGATTGGAAGCTTGGAGAGGCAGAGGCCCAGCAACATGATGGTGGCCATGGAGCCGGCAACTCGCTTACCTGAAACCTCCGCCTGATGCTGCTGATACGCGGTCGTCGCCATGCGAATACTCGCTGTAGAAAGTTTGCCGTCGACGCTTGAGCACCAGCATGGGCGCTGGTGCAGGACCCGAAGTCGCCGGGCTCGCGAGTCGGACGTCACGCGAGCCCGGCAGTGCCTCACTAGGCCAGCACACCGCCGATGATCGCACCAATCAGCAGTGGTGTGATGTGTACCAGCGAAAGGGCTATTCCTCCTGCACCCGCGACGGCCCCGATCAGTGGAAGGCCAGACAACGACGTCGCGAGCATGAACAAGGCAGCTCCGAAGACGATGCCCGGAATGAAGACCGCCACGATGGCGCTTCCGACCGAGCCCGCGCGTTTTCCTCCGACGAGCCCAGCGAGCAAGGGACCGAGTATCGGAAGCCAGAACAGGAGCATCGATAGGAGAAACATCCATGCGATGGCACTGCCGATGCTTCCCTGGGGCTTCACGATGGTGACTGGGACTGTCGACGGCTGTGTCATTGGCGGGCTCCGTGGTGTTGGTTGAAGACGTGCGGGACGGCGCGCGACCCGGGGGCGAGCCGTGGGCTCCTTGAGAACGCAGTGGGGCGTCTTCCTGCGAGGAGGTCGCATTCGCCGCCACTGACGATTGTCTCTGGAACGTTCGCTCGCCCCGTCAGACAAGCGTCACACAGCAGCACCCGGGCGTCCGCGAATCGGCTTTTCTTACCGACGTACGGTGGCGACTCGCCGCTTCCGCGTACGTCTTGCGCGGCCGACGCAGCCGTCCTGCACCTGGCGGAAGGGTGCCACCGGTCGTTAGTGGTCCGGAGTGCGCTGGCGGTGGCACCCAGCGGTCGCTTCCCGCCGACTGACGTTCGAATGACGAGTCGCGACTTACTCTGCTGGCCCCAACCCTCCACGAGGCCCGCGATTATGCCGACCCTGATCCCTCTCCGTCATCCAGCTGTCCGTTGCCTCGGCTCCGGACGCAGGCTCGTTCACACAGCATTCTTCGCGATGCTGCTCGCGCTTCCCACCGTGGCGGGCGCGCAGCTCCCCAGGTACGGCGCGATCTCGGCACGCGGATCCGCGTACGCCCGCGCTACGGCCGACTCGTCGTCACCAACCGCCGTGTACACCGCAGCGTTCGGGGCAGGAGTCTCATCACCCCCGTCCTCGGGCTACCGCCAGGGATTCGCCGTCGTCGGCAACGTCGATCTCTACCCTTCCAACCTCCCCATCGGCTTCCGACTGGATGGCTCATGGAGCACCATGTCGGCGAAGGAAGGAACCGCGACCGGCCAACTCAGTGCGCTGTCGCTGGGAGGAATACTGGGTCTGGCAGGAGAGAAGACCGATCCCGCCATCTGGATCTTCGGCGGTGTTTCTTACGCCAGGGCGGAGCTCTACGACTACGACACACAGGCCGAGTCCACTTCAGGGTACTCCGCGGGACATACCGTTGGTGCGGGGATTCGCTTGTCGGCGATGTTCTCCGTGGAGGTGCGTGCTCATACGGTCAATGGAACAACGTGGATCCCCGTCACCCTTTCGCTTCGCCCATGACCGGCCCCCGCACGCTGGTCCCGCGCTTCGGTCGATGAGCCTTCGTGAGACATCGTAGTTCCTCGCCCGCTCGCCACCGCTCGTGCCGCACGCCAGGACAAATGGGTCCCAGCTTTCGCTGGGAAGGTGGGCGTGGGGGCGGGCGGAGTGCGCGACATCCATCGAGGTCGACAACAACCAGTAAGCCGCTGCAACACGGTCGCCGAGCCCGAAACCCGTGCTTCGTGCCTTTGTGCCTTCGTGTGACATCGTGGCTCCTCGCCCGATCGCCACCGCTCGTGCCGCACGCCAGGACAAATGGGTCCCAGCTTTCGCTGGGAAGGTGGGCGTGGGGGCGGGCGGAGTGCGCGAGATCCATCGAGGTCGACAACAACCAGTAAGCCGCTGCAACACGGTCGCCGAGCCCGAAACCCGTGCTTCGTGCCTTCGTGCCTGCGTGCCTTCGTGTGACATCGTGGCTCCTCGCCCGATCGCCACCGCTCGTGCCGCACGCCAGTACAAATGGGTCCCAGCTTTCGCTGGGAAGGTGGGCATGGGGGAAGGTGGGCGTGGGGGCGGGCGGGGGGTGCGTTCCGTTCCTCGCTGCCCCCCAGACACAGCAGGGCCCCCAGCTCTCACCGGGGGCCCCGCGCTCGGAACGTCTCCTCAGCCACAAACGACTCGCAGCGTTCCCCGCTGCTACCGCTTCACCTCAAAATCGCGGCTCCCCTTCGACACCCCATCGAGCCAGACCTCCACCTTGTACTTCCCCACCGGCCAGCCACTCGGCTTGGCCACGTGGAACTCGGTGACCGAGACCGTGTTGGCCGAGTCGGGGGCGGCGACGGCTTGCGACGTGGAGTCCACCGTCTGGCCGGTCTGGAACGACCACTTGGCCACCAGCGTCGCGCTCGGCGCGGTGTTCTCCGTGACGACGGCGAGATAGAACGTGTCGCGGCGTCCGAAGACGCTGGTCGTGTCCGTCACTCGCTTGTTAGGGCCGAGCTTCTTGCCGAGCTCGATGGTGCTGACCGTGGCTGGCGGCGGCGCGGGGGCGGCGACCGGCGTCGTGTCGATGGGGAGGGCCGGCTCCTTCTTCTTGCACGCCGTCCCGGCCACGACCACAAACAGGGAAAGCGCCAAGGCTGTGTGCGAACGCATGGCGGGCCTCACAGTGGTGGGAGCTTCAGGACCCATCCGATCTGGATGCGGTCGGGGTTCTTGATGACATCACGATTGGCCTCGAAGATCTCCTTCCACTTCGACGCGTCGCCGTAGTGATGCTTGGCGATTCCCGAGAGCGTGTCGCCCTTGACGACCGTGTACGTAGGGACTGCGGCTTCCTCCTGGCTCATGGCCTCGGAGGAGCTGCCGGACGTGACGTCGGAGAAGTCCGGCAGCGGTTCGTTAGGATTGGTCATTCCGTCACCTCAGTCGGCGAGGACGAATGTGACACGGAGCGTGACGCGATACTCGGTGATCTTGCCCTTCTCCACCTCGACCTTCTGCCCCGCGACCCACGCGCCTTTGACGTTCCGGAGCGTCTTGTTGGCCCGCTTGATGCCGGACGCAATGGCATCGTCGAACGACTTGGGCGACGAGGCAATGATCTCGGTGACTTTTGCAACAGACATAGCGGGCTCCGTGGAAGTGGTGGGTCGCGCGCCGGGGAGGCGCGCGGGAGGGGTTACTGCAAGTAGGGGGGGATTGGGGGTGGGCGCAAGGCGGGGGGGTGAGGGCGGTGAAGGAGGGGGCGCGGAGTTGCTGAGGGGCTTGGACCCGGCGCGTCGGTTAAGCTCGGCGCCCTGCAACGCCTTCGCGAGCGCGAAGCGCGCGACGTGTTCTGGGCGTGCACGTGCGGACTGTACCGCAGGTGTCCTTACGCGACCAAGGGGGCAACCTTCTGCAGAGCATTGCCTCCACGAACCGCGGCGCGGTTCAGTTGACTAGAACAAGTCTGCGTGCGTCCCCGTTCGCACGAACACGATCTCGTTGTTCGGTGCGTAGTGCCAAATGAGCAAGAAGTCGGGCTCGATGTGGCACTCCCAGTGTGTCTTGTACTGTCCACTCAGCGTGTGGGGCCGATAGCTGGCATCGAGAGGCTTTCCGTCAATCAGGATTCCCATTACGCGATCCAGATGCTCGATATCCCACCCGCGCTTCCGCGCCCGCTTGCGGTCTTGCTTGAATTGGCCGGTATAGCTCGGCGTGTACACGGGCTAATCGTCGACGTCGAGCTGCGCAATCAGCGACTTCGCATCCATGGCACGAGTGACGCGGCCCGCCTCAGCGTCCGCCATCGCCGCCTGGGTCGTCAGGTTCGGCAGTGCCACGTCAAAGGGCAACGCGTGCCGCAACGTGATCTGCTCATAGAACATGCTGATCGCGGTCGTCGGGGACATCCCGAGCTGTTCCAGAACGTCCTCCGCCTCTTGCTTGAGCGCCGGCTCGACTCGAGCACGTACAGTCGCCGTCTTGGCCATGCGGAACTCCTGAGATGGGGATGACCACGCGGATACAACAATATGTAGCCCAAATGGGCCACACGCAAGAGCGGGGGGGACAGCAAGGCGCGACATACCCCGCGCGCCGGCAAGGGCGTTGTCTGGAGCGGCGGCGTATCTCATCGCGAATCGGCAGCTCGATGGCTCCCAAGACAAGACCGCCGGCCTTAAGAAGGCCGGCGGTGCTGCTTCTGCTGAGGACGTCAACAGGCTTTCGCTGTCAACTCACTTCACCTTCACGACACCCATCACCCTCCCCCTCACCCACACTCCGAAAACCCACACACATGACACTTCACACACCCCTCCGCAAACTCGAGCTGCGACCCGCAATCCGGACACGTCCCAATGAAGCTCTGCGCAATCTCATCGTTGATCGATGAGAATTGCAGCTGCTCCCCTGACACAGCCACCGGAGCCGGCGCCTTCACGACAATCTGCTCGATGGCCGGCGCCCCCCCAACTGGCGTCTGCTTGATGAGCTCCTGCTGCACTCCCTGCTGCGCCTGGAACCACTCGTGCAACGCGATGCCGATGGCGTCGGGGACGGAGAGGATCTTGTTCGGACCCAGGCCAACGGCGCGATCGGACGAGATGCCGCGCAGCTGGCGGTGTACTTCCATGAGCGGCACACCGGAGCGGAGGGCGAGAGAGATGAGCCGACCCATGGCCTCGGCGTCGGCCATGGCGCTGCCGCCGGCCTTGCCTAACGTGATGAAGACCTCGAACGGCTGACCCTTCTCGTCCTCGGTGATGTGGACGTACATGGTCCCCAGCGGCGTTTCCTTGCGGATGGACGTCGACTTGAGGCGGTCGGGGCGCGAGCGCTTCATGCGGCGCTGCAGGTTCTCGCTCTCGACCTCGAACAGCGTCTTCTTGAGGCGATCGATGTCGGCGTGCAGCTCGGCGATGGTCCCTTGCAGCTCGCCGACCTGGCGCTTCTCGGCGGGCGTCTCCTTCCCGTCGCGCGCGGCCTTGGCGGTATCAGTCGCGCCGGTGCTGAGCACCTGGTTATCGCGCGAACCGTCGCGGTACACGGTCACACCCTTGCAATGCATGTCGTACGCCAACTCATAGATGGCGCGGACGTCGTCCTGGGTGGCCGCGTGCGAGAAGTTGGTGGTCTTGGAGATGGCCGAGTCGGTGTGCAACTGGAAGGCGGCCTGCATGCGCACGTGCATCTCGGGCGCAATCTCGTTGGCGGTGACAAAGACGCGCTGCCAGTGCGCCGGGACTTCGGGCTGCTTGACGCTCCCCGACTTGGCGATGCGCTCCATCAGTTCTTCCGTATACCACCCCTCGCCCTTGGCGACCTTCACGAAGTCCTCGTTGACGTCGGGCATCATGACGCCGGCCTGGTTGCGCATGAAGGCAACGGCAAAGAGCGGCTCGAGGCCCGACGAGCAACCGGCGATGATGGAGATGGTCCCCGTGGGGGCAACGGTGGTGACGTTGCAGTTGCGGAGGAGCTGCATGGGACGGATGCGGTTCCCCTGGGCGTCGCGGGCGCAGGTGGCATCGGGGCCCCAGATGGAGCGCGCCCACTCGGGGAAGGCGCCACGCTCGGCGGCCAGGCGCTCGCTTTCCTTCTTTGATTCGACGTCGACGAACTCCATGACGGTGCGGCCGAACTCGACGCCTTCGGGGGTGTCGTAGGGGATGCCGAGCCTAACGAGCGCGTCGGCGAAGCCCATGACGCCAAGGCCGATGCGGCGGATGCGCTTGGAGAGCGCGTCGATTTCCGGCAGCGGGTACTTGTTGACGTCGATGATGTTGTCGAGGAAGTGCGTCGAGAGGCGCACGTCCTTGCCGAACGACTCCCAGTCCATGGCGCCGTCGTGCACGTAGTAGCCGATGTTGATCGACCCCAGGTTGCAGACGTCGTACGGGAGGAGCGGCTGCTCGCCGCACGGGTTGGTGGCCTCGTACAGGCCGAGGTGCGGGACTGGGTTGTAGCGGTTGGCTTCGTCGATGAAGAAGACGCCAGGCTCGCCGGTGCGCCACGCCCCCTCGATCATCCGGTCCCACACCATGCGGGCGTCGAGCTGCCCGGCGACCTCGCCATTGGACGGGTCGATGAGGTCATAGGAGGCGTTGGCCTTGAGCGCCTCCATGAACTTGGTGGTGACGCCGACGGAGATGTTGAAGTTGGTGATCTGCGTGAGGTCTTCCTTGCAGGTGACAAACTCCATGATGTCGGGGTGGTCGACGCGAAGGATCCCCATGTTGGCGCCACGGCGCGTCCCGCCCTGCTTCACGGCGTCGGTGGACGCGTCGTAGAGCTTCATGAAGGAGACGGGACCCGAGGCGACGCCGGTCGTGGAGCGAACCATCGACCCCTTGCCGCGCAGGCGCGAGAAGGAGAAGCCGGTGCCGCCACCGCTCTGGTGGATCAAGGCCATGGAGCGGAGCGTGTCGTAGATGCCGTTGTTGCCGTTGGAGAGCGCGTCTTCGACGGGGAGGACGAAGCACGCCGAGAGCTGGCCTAACGGGCGGCCCGCGTTCATCAGCGTTGGGGAGTTAGGCTCGAAGCGCGACTCCGTCATGAGACGGTAGAAGGCATCGGCGACCTCGTTCACGGCCCCCTCGCTGGCGCCATATCGGCGATCCGCCTCGGCGACGACCGTGGCGACGCGCCAGAAGAGCGCTTCGGCGGTCTCGGTCGGCTTACCGGTCGCGTCCTTGATGAGGTAGCGCTTCTCGAGAACGGTGATGGCGTTCTTGGTGAGCTTGACGGGACCGGCGGGCGGCTTGGAGGGGAGTGGCATGATGGGGTGGAGCCTCCACAGATGTATGAACGCAGACGAAACGCAGACGAGACGCAGGCGAAGCGCTGAGCGAAGCCGGGCGAGCGTAACCAGGGGTCAGTTCAGGGCGGGCGGGCAGTTTAGTTCTGCTCGTGAGAGCGCGCCAGTGCCCTTGGAAGTGCTCGTACACCAACAAGTTAGCTTATCAACATCACGAATCAGTCACCCGTGCCGATTGTCCACTTTCAAGCGGCCCGGGCCGTTGAAAAACGGACTGGAATCTGGACGAGCACTCGACGCGTTGTGACGGCTGCGTTACAAGCCATTGCCGAACAGGAAGTTAGGAGGCGTCTGGATGTGGGATATCGTTTGGCAAACAGATGTGGGGAGGCGATTTGGGGGGAGGTAACCCTTGACGTTCGGGGGGAAGACGCTACGGGGTTGCTTGGAAACGCGTGCCTGGGGCGCGCGGGGATGGCTTTGGCTGCCTAACTGCTAAGGGTGGCGTGCGGGGGCTGGGTGCGGCGCGCGCCTTGTGCCGTTCTTCCCTCGTAGATTCGTGTCTTCGTGTGCTCTCTCCAGCGTGGACGCGAATGCCCGTCTACGGCTTGCGCAGCCCCGCGAAGAAGTGCTCCACCCCCTCCGCCACACCCAGCGCATAGGCGTGCTGGAACTCGGGCGTGCGCAGGAGCGCCTCCTGTTCCGGGAACATGACGAAGGCGCCCTCACACAGGATGGCGGGCATCCAGGTGGGCCTCAGTACGGCGAGGTTGTCGTAGTTGATGCCGAGGTCGCGGAGCCCCATGTGGCGGACCATGGCGCGTTGCACCTCGCGGGCGAGGGGCTCGGCGCGGGGGTTGAAGTAGTAGGTGCCGGTGCCGTGGGCGGTGAAGGGGTTCACGCCGTCGGGGAGGGCGTTGAGGTGGATGGAAACGAAGGCGTGGGCGTTGGCGCGACGGGCGAGTTCGGGGCGGTCGGAAAGGCCGAGTGCGGTGGAGGTGGTGCGCGTCATGAGGACCGTGGCGCCGCGCGATTCGAGGAGGGGCTTGAGGCGCTGGGCGATCTCGAGGGTGGCGACGGCCTCGTACAGGCCAGTGGGGCCGGTGCTCCCCGCGGGCGGATGACCGGCGTCGACGGCGATGGTGAGGCCCTGCAGCGGGCGGTTAGGGTTGGCGATGCGTGGGGCGCGCCGCAGGCGCAGCACGAGGGCGCCGCGTTCCCATCGCACGAGGTAGCCGTACGGGGGCTCGCGGAGCGTGATCACGAAGCGCGCCCTCCCCTCCCCCACCGCTTCCCACGTCACTCGGCGCACGAGCGAGTCGGCAGAAGCGAGGTTGATGATGTCGGTGTTGGCGGTGGTGCCGAACAGCTCCAGCGTGAGCGATTCCGTTCCCTCGTGCACGATATAGGGCGGCCGCTCGGCCATGGGGATGACCAGGTCGCTCACCTCCGGCGAACGCGAGACTACACGGGCGTTGCCGGCCACGCGAACCGGCGCGGCGGTGCCCAGCGGGAGTTCGCGCACCTCGGCGGCGTCGACCCACACCGAGAGGTCGCGGTCGAGGCGGAGGCGGACCTGTTCTCCCGAGCGGCCGGTGACTTCGGCGACGGTGCCGGGGAGGAAGAACCACTTGTAGGTGCCGCCGCTGGGGGTCGGCTTGCCGATGACGACGCGGTCGGAGTCGGGCTCGGTTGCGGCTGGCGGCTTGGAACGCTCGCCGAGTATGGCGTAACGGGGGCCGGCCGAGTCGAGGAGAGTGACGCGGGGGGTGACTAAACGGATGGTGTCGGCGCCGCCGGTGACTTCGATGCGCCCCGGTTGTGCGAGAAGGCGCGCTTCGATGTCGGTGGACCAGAGCGTGGAGTCGGTGCCGTTGGGTGGCTGTCGCAGGGGGCGCTGGGTGCCGTCAGGGGCAAGCCATTTGACCGCGGAAAACGCGGAGGTACGCAGGGAGACTCGGACGAGGTCCGTGGAGAGGCGGGCTTCGCGTGCGGTGGGGCGGAGCGAGGAGGTGTCGACGGTGAGAGGGCCGGTCGCGGGGATTGGCTTTCTGGGGGTGGGGAAGGCCAGGCGGCGGGTGACTTTCACGGTGTCGCCGCCGCGGGCCGCCACCAGGTTCCATTGCGGCTGCTCGCGCGGGGGGAGCGGGAGCCAGGCGAGCCAGGCGCCATTGGGGAGGACGGGGACCTGGTGACCGTTGATGGTCAGGCGCGCGTCGCCGCTCCCGGTGGAGCCAAAGAGGAAGGTCGAGTCGCGGGCAGCGATCGTGGCGCCGTCGGGAGGGTAGACGACGCGGAGGTCGAGCTTGCCGTTGACGGTGGGGATGGGGGGAAAGGTCGGGGCAGAGAGCGCGGCGGTCGCGGCGACGGGGAGCGGCGCCGTTGCAGGGGGCGGTTGCATCGCGCAGGCTGCGAGCGTGACGCTGGCGAGGAGCGAGGCGAGGCGGGCGGGCTTCGCGCGATGTATCGCCGAGGGGATGGAGTGGCGCATGGGCGAATCATACCCCCGACGCGTGAGGGGGGCGAATCCACGGCTGTGGTTGCCCCGTACGGAGCGCTGTGGCATCTTCGCGCGACGTCCTTGCACCCTGGCTCGTACGCGCGTGGACGCGTGCGGGCGCGTGGGTGCGCGCGACACTGCCCTCAATCGCTTTCGACCACGCCGCTTCGAGTGACGCCCATCTCGCCCCGCCCTTTTCGGTCGTGACACCTCGGCGATGACGACACGGCCATGACATTCCGGAGATGAAGACGCCGATCGAGACGCGCGCGGCTCGCATGCCGACTCCCCCCAAGGGGACGGATGCGCCGGTGATGGTGGAGGCGTTCGCGGTGTCGGACGTGGGGCGCACGCGCGACCATAACGAGGACGCGTTCGTGGTAGCCGACCTGTCGAACGGTGCGCCGATCCAGTTCGACCGCGTAATTCGGCAGCCGGCGGGCGCGGTGGGGCACCTCTTCATGGTGGCCGACGGGATGGGAGGGGCGGCCGCGGGGGAGCTGGCGAGCGAGACGGCGATCGACGTGGTCCTTCGCTACATGAGGGAGCAGTGGGCGCCGCGGCGCAGCGCCGATGCGCCGTCGTTTGTCCTGGCGCTGGAGACGGCGACCGACATCGCCAACACGTCGATCTTCCGGCATGCCGCGGAGCATCCGGAGCTGCGCGGGATGGGGACGACGGCGACGATTGCCGGGCTGCTGGGCGATGCGCTGTATCTGGCGCAGGTGGGCGATTCGCGCGCCTATCTCGTGCGCGACGGCGTGGCGCGGCAGATCACGAAGGACCAGTCGTTGATGCAGAAGCTGATCGAGGCGGGGGAGATCACGGAGGAAGAGGCGGAGATCAGCGAGCGGCGGAACATCATCCTGCAGGCGCTGGGGCCGGAAGCGATCATCCGGATCGACCTCACGCACCAGCGCGTGCGTCGCGGCGACATCCTGGTGTTGTGCTCGGACGGGCTGTCGGGGATCGTGCGCGCCGACGAGATCGGACGCGCCTTCGCGGAGGAGCCCGACCTACAGATGGCGTGCCGGCGGCTGGTGGCCACGGCGAACGCGCTCGGCGGTCCGGACAACATCACGGTGGTATCGGCGCGCTTCGACGGCACTGGGCTCGGGCAACCTAACGACGACGACCAGGTGGGGCACCGGATCTTTGCGATTCCGGGGCGGGAGGTGGGGCCGGGGGAGTCGGTGGAGGAGCTGCTGCAGGCGAAGACGGCGCAGATGGAGGCGGTGTTCCAGAAGACGCCCCTGGAGTTGCCGCCGGCGGTGCGGCTGGCGCGGCAGGAGAAGTCGCTGGTGTATCGCGGTGTGCTCGCGGCGGCGGCGGTGGTGCTTGGCGGGTATCTCGTCTGGCGTCTCGTGCAGTTGCTCGCGCTGGGGTGACCGCTCGCGAGAGGGGTGTGTGGGGGGCGAACCACGACTCCCTCTCCAACGCCTCTCGCTTAGACGTTCGCGAGAGGGGGTGTGCGGGGGGCGAACCACGACTCCCTCTCCAACGCCTCTCGCTTATACGCTCGCGAGGGGGGTGTGCGGGGGGCTCACCACGACTCCCTCTCCAACGCCTCTCGCTTATACGCTCGCGAGGAGGGTGTGCGGGGGGCGCGGACTTGGGGACGGCTCTGGAGAGGGAAAGGCGCTGCGCGCTTTCCCCTTCCGAAGCGATGGGGAGGCGCGGACTGTTTGTGGGGGAGAGGGGGGTGTTGCCCCACGTTTTTCCCCGTGTGACTCCGTGACTCCGTGTGTCCTCTGTGTTGAAAAAGCACCCGCGCACGACACTTGGCGCACGCGGACTCTGCAGGGATAGCGACCTGTTAACGCGCGGCGAGGCGGCGGGCGGCGGCTTCCTGCATGGGGCGTTCGCCGCCCCAGGCGCAGAGGGTGGGGATGTCGGGGGGGAGTTGGGCGGCGAGGCGGGGGTGGCTGAACTGGGCGATGTAGACGTCTCGCCGGTTGGCCCTGGCGGTGGCGTGCAGCTGGCGGAGGCGGTCGAGCGACGCCGGCGAGTAGCCGGGGCGTCCTTTCCAGGCGCGGATGTCGCCAAAGAGGGCGATGACGAGGGGCTTGGCGCTGCCGCCGGGGATAGGCTCGAGTTCGACGTCGACGCCGAGGGTGCCTAACGTGTCGATGAGGGGCTGGCGGCTGGGGGGCGGGTAGGGGCCGCCCAGGTCGTCGTCGATGATGGCGAGGCCGATGCGGGGGCCGAGTGGGGGGATGGGGGCGTGGAGGATCTGGAGGGCGCGGTCGGCGAAGTGGCGCCCCTCGGTGAGGTCGGCGTCGCTGACTGGGCGGACGGACTCCGGGGTGAAGGCCCAGCGGGCCCAGTGGTCGCGGCGGGCGAGCGAGGCGTCGAGCTGCTTGCGGCTGACGGAGCGGCCGGCGGCGTTCTCGATCGCGAGGAGGGTCGCAGCGGGGTCGTGCGGATAGAGCAGAAGGTCGCACCCGGCGACGAGCGCGCGAAGCGCGGCGTGCCCTTCCCCGCCCTCGCCCTGCACGCCGGCCATGATCATCGCGTCGGTGACGACGAGGCCGTCGAAGCCCAGCTCGTCGCGGAGGAGGGCGTGGACGATGGCCGGGGAGCAGGTGGCCGGGGCGCCACTGGGGTCGAGGGCGGGGTAGGCGACGTGCGCCGTCATGATGGACGCCACGCCGGCGTCGATGGCGGCGAGGAAGGGGGCGAGGTCGAGCTGCAGCTCCTCGCGCGTGGCGGTGACGACGGGGAGGACGGCGTGCGAGTCGGTGGTGGTGCGCCCGTGTCCGGGGAAGTGTTTGGCGCAGGCCAGCATCCCCTCCCCCTGGATGGCGTCGATGAGCTCGATGACGCCCGCGCTGACTAACTCGGTGCTGCTTCCTAACGAGCGCGTCCCGACGATGGGGTTGTTTGGCTCCAGGTCGAGGTCGGCGACGGGGGCATAGGTCCAGTTGACGCCGATGGCCAGCGCCTCGCGCGCGGTGAGGCGGCCGGCGACGCGGAGGGCGAGCGGATCGCCTAACGAGGCGAGCGCGGCGAGCGGGGGGAGCGCGGTGCAGCCGGCGAACTGCTGCCCCGCCCCCCGCTCGAGATCGGCGGCGATGAGGAGCGGATGCCGCGAGGCGGCGCGGAGCTGTGCGGTGAGCGCGGCGACGGCGCCCTGCGTTCCGCCAAAGACGATGAAGCCGCCGACACCCAGGGCGAGGGCGCGCTCGATCTCCGGCGCGGCGTGCTCGAAGCCGCGGTCGGGGTCCCAGCGGATGGAGGGGAGGAGAAGCTGGGCGAGGTCGCTCATGGCTCGTGGGTGAGGGCGGGTGGGTGAATGGTAGGGGGATGGGGGGGGCGGGGGGAGGCTTTGCTTGGGTGCTTGGGTGAGGGAGGGTAACTGCGGTCTCACGCGAAGGCGCGAGGGGGGTCGGGGGGAAGGGCTGGGGTGGTGGCCCGGGAGATCATGGGCAACTGCGGGTGTCACGCGAAGGAGCGAAAGGGGGCGCGCGCGCGAGAGAGCATCGCGCGCCGCCGCATTCGCGTCTTCGCGTCCTCGCGTCTTCGCGTCTTCGCGTCTTCGCGTGACACCGCTCTTCCCCACGCCAACGCGCCCGCCCGGCGACAGCGCCCGGTGACAGCGCCCGCCGCCTGCGCGCCCTGATTGTCCGTCCGCACAATCCCGCAGCGCTCGGAGGGCAACTGCGGGGAAACGTCAGGCAAGCTCCTGATGATTGACGGGTCGCCGTCGGCGCATCGTGGGCTTTATCTGTGCAGAGGGTTTTCATGAGTCGGCGGATGACGAGCACCGCGATCGTGGTGGGGGCCATTCTCGTGGCCTCGGTGATCGCGGTCTGGTTCGGGGAGCGCACTTGGCGGCGCGCCTCAGATGCGGCGTTCGCGCAAGTGGCCTCGCGCGCGGATTCGGCGGCGCGGGGCGATTCTGCAACGCGGAGCGGGCGGGCCAGGTCGTTCGCGCCGCAGTCGCTCGACGGACTCCCGGCGCCGGTGGCGCGCTACTTCCGACTGGTGCTGATCCCCGGCATGCGCATGGTGCGCCTGGCCTACATCGATCATGCCGGAGACTTCGCCCTGGAGCCAAACGACTGGAAGCCGTTCACGTCGCGACAGCTCTACTCCACGGCGCCGCGCGCCTTCGTGTGGGACGCGGCGATCCGCATGTTCCCCCTCGTCCCGGTGCGCGTGCGCGATGCCTATCGCGATGGGCGCGGGAGCACCCTGGGGGCGATTGGCGGGACGGTGACGATGGTCGATCAGGCGGGGACGCCAGCGTTGGCGCGCGCGGCGTTGCTGCGATATCTCGCCGAATCGGCATGGCTGCCGACGGCGCTCCTCCCGTCAGAGGGGGTGCAGTGGACGGCGATCGATGATTCGACGGCCCAGGCAACGGTCGCCGACGCGAAAGTCGAGGTCTCGATGGACGTCCACTTCGCGCCCACGGGCGAAATCGCGCGCATCACGGCGCTGCGGGAGCGAGACGTGAACGGGACGCCGGTGCTGACGCCGTGGGTGGGCGAGTTCTCGCACGAGCTGCTCTCGGTGGGCGGGATGAAGATTCCCGTGTCGGCGGCGGTGAAGTGGGTGCTGCCGGAGGGGGAGCACGTGTACTGGCGGGGGAAGGTGAGGGGGGTAAGGTATGACTTCCGGTAGGGGAGCCTGGGAAAGGCAAAGGCAACTGCTTGTCACACGAAGACACGAAGGCACGAAGGGGGCGGCGATGGAGCGGGCGATGGGCGCTGAGCTCTTGGCTTCCTCGTGTCTTCGTGCTTTGTGTGAGACCGAACTTTCCTGGCGCCCCCTGCCCTACGCCGGCGTGAGCTTTCCCAGTACCCGCCCCCCCGCCGCACCGGTCGCCGCCGGGACATTGCCGGGCGCCCCCGTCAGGTGCAGGTAGCCTAACAAGGCAAAGGCGACGGCTTCCTTGGCCTCCCCATCATAGAAGACGTCATCGAAGCGCACGACCTTGCGCCCGGGAATGAGCGCCTCGAGTGCGTCGATGAGGGCGGGGTTCCTCGCGCCGCCGCCGGAGACGACGACGTCCTCGATGGGCTCGGGGAGGAAGCGGCGATAGGCGTCGGCGATGGAGCGCGCGGTGAAGGCGACGGCGGTGGCGATGATGTCGGCGGGGGTCGCCCCGGCGCGCACGGCGCGGCACTGGGCGATGAAGTTGGCGATGTAGCCGGGGGTGAACAGCTCGCGCCCCGTGCTCTTGGGCGGGGGGGCGCTGAAGTAGGGGTCGCGCAGGGCGGCCTCGACGACGTCGTCGATGGGGATACCCTGGCGGGCAAGCTGTCCGTCGACATCGTAGCGCATGCCGGAGACTAGGGCGCGCGTCACGCCGTCGATGACGACGACGCCGGGGCCGGTGTCGAAGGCGCGGACGCCGCCTGTTCCCCCGTTAGGCGGGACGACACTCACGTTGCCGATCCCTCCGATGTTCTGCAGCGCTCGCCAGTGCGTGGCGCTGAAGAGGAGGCAGTCGGCCATGGGAACGAGCGGGGCCCCCTGCCCTCCCGCCGCCATGTCGCGCACGCGGAAATCCGAGATGACGGGGACACCCACACGCTCGGCGATCACCGAGCTCTCGCCTATCTGCCACGTGCTGTGGCCGGGGACGTGCCAGACGGTCTGCCCGTGCGAGGCGATGGCCGCGATCTCGCGGCGCGGGACGCCCGAGGCGGCGATCACCTGGATGGCGGCGCGGGCGAGGCGTTCTCCCAGGTCGAAGTTGAGGCGGCAGTATTCCTCCGGCGTCCCCTCGCGCAAGGCGCGCGCGAGGCGGTCGCGCTCTTCCTCGTCATAGGCGAGGACGTCGTAGGCGAGGAGCTCGGACGAGACGCGCGCCCCGTCACGTGCAAAGCGCACGACGGCGGCGGAGATTCCGTCGAGCGAGGTTCCGGACATCAGGCCGACGACGACGGTCATGGGGTGCAGTTCATGGTTAGCATACCGGGTTCGTGCTCGGCGTCAGTGCGCGGGTAGAGTGTACGGGTGCAGTGCACGACGTCAGGATACGACGTCAGTGTACGGGCGGAGGATCGCCCCCCACCACGCGGCGGATGACGCCATTCCCCTGCGCCAGCGCCGCCTCGGCACCATCGCGATCGACGCCGAGCAGGTGCATGACGATCGCCAGCTTGACGTGGCCGCCGGCGCGGAGGAGGAGTTCGCGCGCCTCGTCGCGCGTGACGTCGCACGTCTCCATGATGATGCGCTGCGAGCGATCGATGAGCTTGAGGTTGGTCGCGCGCAGGTCGACCATCAGGTTGCCGAAGGTCTTCCCGATGCGGATCATCGCCCCCGTTGTCAGCATGTTGAGCACGAGCTTGGTCGCCGTCCCCGCCTTGAGGCGCGTGGAGCCGGTGACGACCTCGGGGCCGGTGACGGGGACGATGAGATGGTCGAGCGTCGAGGCGAACGACTCGTCGATGGGGGTGCAGGCGACCAGTCCCGTGAAGGCATGCAGCTGGCGGGCGCGCACGAGGGCACCGCGGACAAACGGCGTCGTGCCGGAGGCGGCGATCCCGATCACCACGTCCCCCTCGCGCACCCCATGCTCATCGATCGCCCTGGCCCCGTTCTCCGGGAGATCCTCGGCTCCTTCCTGCGCCTGGAAGACGGCGGCCGTGCCACCGGCAATGATCCCCTGCACGAGTTCGGGATCGCTGCCGAAGGTGGGCGGGCACTCGCTGGCGTCGAGAATCCCCAGTCGCCCCGAGGTCCCGGCGCCGGCGTAGAAGAGGCGGCCGCCGGTGCGGAAGGCGTGCTCGATGCGCGCGATCGCGCTGGCGATCTGTTCGCGCTGCGTGGCGACGGCGTCAGGGACGCGCCGGTCCTCGGCGGTCATGATATCGACGATCTCGAGCGGCGTGGCGAGGTCGATGTTGGCCGATCGCGGATTGCGCTGCTCGGTGATGCGCGGATCGAGCGCTCGAGGCGGGTGGGAGGGCACGAGGAGCGGGGGCGGAGGTATCGAGGGGAACGGAGTACCGCGAGGAGCGAGACGCACCGTCAGCGTCACAGGCGACGCGACGCGCGACGCGACTCGTGTCGTCACGCGCGGCGTCACAGTAGACGTCACAGTCGACATCACGCGCAACGTCGCGTGCAACGTCATGCGCGGCGCGTACGGCGGCGATCGGGGTAACTTACCTTCGCGCGAAGAGCGGTCACAACGGAGCAACCATGCGTGGACCAATGAGGCAAGCGGTCGGTCGAGGCGTCACCAGGCGCGCGACGTTCCTGCTGGCGGCGGCGACACTCCTGCTGCTCGCCCCACGGCGCGCCGAGTCGCAGGAAGGGGGCGAGGCGCGCCGCCGGGGGGGCTTTGGCAACTCGCCGACGTGGTGGCTGTCGACGTCGGCGGGGTGGCAGTGGAGCGACCAGGTGGGCGACCCGAAGACGAACTCGGTGTGGGACTTCGACTCCAACTGGTCGGCGCGCTTTTCCGCCGAGCGTGAGGTAGCGCCGCGCACGACCCTGGGGCTCCTGTTCAACTATGCGCGCATTCCGCTACGCATCGTGTCGGGCGGCGGGAGCGCGGGGTGTTCGATTCCCTGCCTGGGCGACGCGACGCTGGCGACCTATGGGCTGATGGCGCGCTCGGGTGGCGGGCCGGGATTCCAGTTCGCGTACGAGGGATTCATCGGCGCCACGCGCTATTCGAACTTCACCATCCACCCTTCGTCGTCGAGCGTTCCGGTGAGCGAGTTCAGCGGGATGACGAACACCGACTTTGCGTGGGCGCTGTCGACGGGGTTCGGGTATGCGCTGGCGCGCGACTACGAGTTGACGGCGATGTTCGACTACGGGACGTCGGTGCATGAGAAGTCGGGCGATCTCTTCCAGCGTCGGACGACGCGGCACTATGCGACGCGACTGGGGTTGCGGGTGGGGTTGTAGCCCAGCGTTGCAGCGAGGGCTGGGAGCAGCTGCCGCCCACCGTTCCAGCGAAGGCTGGGAGCCAGTTGACGGTGCGTTGGACGCTGGCGGGCGCTCGCGGGGGAGAAAGATCGGTCTCACACGAAGCCACGAAGGCACAAAGACGGCCTCACGCCCACCGTCCCAGCGAAAGTTGGGACCCAGTTGTCGCCCACCGTCCCAGCGAAAGCTGGGACCTATTCGTCGCCCACCGTCCCAGCGAAAGCTGGGACCCAGTTGTCGCCCACCGTCCCAGCGAAGGCTGCGACCCATTTGTCGCCCACCGTCCCAGCAAAGGCTGGGACCCATCTATCGCCCACCGTCCCAGCAAAGGCTGGGACCGATTTGTCGCCCACCGTCCCAGCAAAGGCTGGGACCCATCTATCGCCCACCGTCCCAGCAAAGGCTGGGACCCATTTGTCGCCCACCGTCCCAGCGAAGGCTGGGACCCATCTATCGCCCACCGTCCCGGCGAAAGCTGGGACCGATTTGTCGCCCACCGTCCCAGCGAAGGCTGGGACCCATTTGTCATGGCGTTGTTCGCGGCAGCTCGCCCCATCTCACACAAGCGCGACCACGGCGCGGAAGACACGGCGCCGGTTCCACGCGCTCGGCGTCGCTCGCGCGTGCGGCGGTGGGAGGGCAGATTGCGCTCGCGTAGGTTGATCCTGCTCCCCGCCCTTCCGCCATCTCCGATCCCGCGATGACGATGTCTTCTGCTTCTCTGCGCGCCGCGCGCATGCTTGCTTCTTCCTGCGCCGCCGTGGGGGTGCTCGCTGCGCTTGCGGCGTGCCGCGCCCCGTCGACGCCGTCGGGGCTCCGGTCGACGGAGCCGGCGGTCCCGCCTCGTGAGGCGGTGACGTTCCCGGCTGGGTGGCGCTTCAAGGCGGGGGAGCGCGCCGCGTTCGGCGAGCATTTCATGATCGCCTCCAACCAGGTGCTGGCCTCCGACGCGGGGAACGAGATCATTGCGGCTGGCGGCAACGCGGTGGACGCGGCCGTGGCGGTGGGGTTCGCGCTGACGGTGACGTATCCCGTGGCGGGGAACATCGGCGGCGGGGGCTTCATGGTGATCCGGATGGCCGACGGGCGCACGGCGAGCATCGACTACCGCGAGGTGGCGCCGTTGGCCGCCAGCCGCAACATGTACCTCGACGCGAGCGGCAACCCAACGAACGAGAGCATCATCGGCTACAAGGCGTCGGGGGTCCCGGGATCGGTCGCGGGGATGGCGGAGGCGCTGCGGAAGTACGGGACGCGGACGCTGGCGCAGGTGATGGCGCCGGCCATCCGCCTGGCGCGCGACGGCTTCGTGGTCGACTCGCAGTTCCACAACAGCCTCAAGGGGAGCAAGGGTTACATCGGGCGCTTTGACGCGAAGGAGGTCTTCTACGGGGCGAACGGCGAGCCACCGGCGATCGGCACGGTCTTCCGGCAGCCGGCGCTCGCCCGCACGTTGCAGCTGATCGCCGACAAGGGGGCCAATGTCTTCTATCGCGGCGAGGTGGGCGACTCGATCGTCGCCGCCATGCAGCGCGGCGGCGGGATCATCACGACGCAGGACCTGATGCAGTACAAGGCGCTGTGGCGCACGCCGATCACGAGCACGTATCGCGGCTACACGATGTATTCCATGCCGCCGGCGTCGTCGGGAGGGATCGTCGTGACGGAGGCGCTCAACATCCTCGAGGCCAAGGTGGCGGCCGCACCACCTTGGGGAACGGCGGCCTATGCCCACTTGTTAGGCTCGGCGTACCAGCGCGCCTTCATCGACCGCAACAGCAAGCTGGGCGACCCGGCCTTCGTGAGCGTCCCGCTGGCGCAGCTGACGGACAAGGAGTACGCCAGGGCGCTGGCGGCGACCATCGACCCCGCGCGGGCGACGCCGACGCCGCCTAACGGGGGGCAGATCGCGGACGGCACGAACACGACGCACTACTCGGTGGTCGACGACAAGGGGAACGCGGTCGCCACGACGACGACGCTGAACAACGGCTACGGCTCCGCGGTCTACCTCAAGAATGTCGGCTTCTTCATGAACGACGAGATGGACGACTTCGCCGCGGCGCCGGGGAAGCCGAACATGTTCGGCCTGGTCCAGGGCGAGGCGAACGCAATCGCACCGGGGAAGCGGATGCTGAGCGCGATGTCGCCGACCATCGTGCTCGACCCCAGGGGCGAGCTGTACCTCGTCGTTGGGGCCGCGGGCGGCCCGCGCATCATCACGGCGACGTCGCAGGTGATCCTCAACGTGATCGACCATCGCATGTCGCTCGCGGACGCGATGCGCGCGCCGAGGCTGCATCACCAGGCGTTGCCCGACACGCTGATGATGGAAAGCAACGGCTTCGCGCCGGAGGTCGAGGCAGCGCTCAAGCGGATGGGGCACGGGATCAAGTACACGCCCGGGCTGGCGAACGTGAACGCGGTGATGCGGGTGAAGGGCGGGTGGGAGGGGGTGACGGAGCCGCGCATGAGCGGGACGGGGGGGACGAGCGCGCGTTAGGCGGTCGGCCGGGGAGGCGAACGGCGGGTGAGCCGGGGGGAGTAGAAGGCGGACGGACTCGTGAGCGCGCGGGCGGACGCGCGTCACCCGGAATCCCCCACGACTACCTTCGCAGCGCAAGCTGGGATCCATTTGTCGGCGCATTGCGCGCGGGCGGTGGCGAGCGGGCGAGGAAGAGCGGTGTCACACGAAGATCGGTCTCACGCGACGACGCGAAGACGCGAAGGTGTGAGGCCGAGAAGCTGCGAGGCCGCGAAGCTGCGGGGACGTGAAGGCGTGGGGACGCGAAGCCGAGGGGATGCGACGCCGAGGGGATGCGAAGCTGCTCGCACCCGGCGCCCCCACGCCCACCTTCCCGGCGAACGCTGGGATCCAGTTGTCGGCGCATAGCGCGCGGGCGGTGGCGAGCGGGCGACCAAGAGCGGTCTCACACGAAGACACGAAGTCACGAAGGTGTGAGGCCGCGAGGCTGCGGGGATGCGAAGGCGTGGGGACGCCTGCTCGCGCCGCCGACCAACTCGTAAGCACGCCTAACGCTCGCACCCGGCGCCCCCAAGCCCACCTTCCCAGCGAAAGCTGGGATCCATTTGTCGGCGCATTGCGCGCGGGCGGTGGCAACCGGGCGCCCAAGATCGGTCTCACGCGAAGACACGAAGTCGGAAGGGAGCGTGGTCGCCCACCGGTGCATTCTCGAGGACACTCCGCGCTCTTTTGGACCTGACTGCAACGAAATGATGACGCTTCGCGAGGGGGGCGAGATGAGGTTGCCGGCATGGCGCGCGACTCATTCGTCTACATCCTGGCCAGTCGGCGGCACGGGACGCTGAACGTGGGATCGACGACTGGACTGTCGTCGCGACTCGCGCAGCATCGGTCGATGGCGGTTGAGTCGTTCACACGTCGGTACGGCGTGCACGTACTGGTGCATGTGGAGCGGTATCCGACACTGCGCGAGGCGCGCGCGCGCGAGCGTCAGATGAAGGCGTGGAAACGGGCGTGGAAAGTGGCGTTGATCGAGCATGGCAATCCGGCGTGGAGGGACTTGTCAGCGGTTATTTCGCTGTAGGGTGACTCACGTCGGGGCTACGAGGGGGGGGGCAGGTGGTGCGCGGGCGGCCTAACGTGGCTGATGCGACGACCAATGGGTCCCAGCTTTCGCTGGGCAGGTGGGCGGGGGCGCCGGGTTGACCGGGCGCCGCTGTCACCATCGAGGACGACTCGTTTGGCGTCTTGGCGTGCGGCCGAGTTCTCTCTACCTGTAGCCCCCGCCCGCGCACGACGCATCGACAAATGGGTCCCAGCTTTCGCTGGGAAGGTGGGCGGGGGCGCCGGGTTGTGGGTCCCAGCTTTCGCTGGGAAGGTGGGCGGGGGCGCCGGGTTGACCGCGCGCCGCTGTCACCATCGGGGACGACTCGCTTGGCGTCTTGGCGTGCGGCCGAGTTCTCTCTACCTGTAGCTCCCGCCCGCGCACGACGCAGCGACAAATGGGTCCCAGCTTTCGCTGGGAAGGTGGGCGGGGGCGCCGGGTTGTGGATCCCAGCTTTCGCTGGGAAGGTGGGCGGGGGCGCCGGGTTGTGGGTCCCAGCTTTCGCCGGGAAGGTGGGCAGGGGCGCCGGGTTGACCGGGCGCCGCTGTCACCATCGAGGACGACTCGTTTGGCGTCTTGGTGTGCGGCCGAGTTCTCTCTACCTGTAGCTCCCGCCCGCGCACGACGCATCGACAAATGGGTCCCAGCTTTCGCTGGGAAGGTGGGCGGGGGCGCCGAGTTGTGGGTCCCAGCTTTCGCTGGGAAGGTGGGCGGGGGCGCCGGGTTGTGGATTCCAGCTTTCGCTGGGAAGGTGGGCGGGGGCGCCGGGTTGTGGATCCCAGCTTTCGCTGGGAAGGTGGGCGGGGGCGCCGAGTTGATCGCCCCCGCAAGAAACGCGAGCGGCGCCTCACGGCGCCGCTCGCACTCCCGTCTCCCGGACCCCCCAAGCTTTCGCTGGGGCAAGCTTCCCGTCTCCCGTCCCCCGTCCCCCGTCTCCCGTCCCGGGTCCGCAGTGTCCCTACTTCACCGCCACCGTCACCGGCGCGTTGAGCTTGACCGCGATGCGACCGCCGGCGTTCACGCACCCCTCGTAGTTCGCGGTGGCCGCGGCGGCGGCGCCGCCAGCTGCAGCACCTGCGGCGGCGCCGATGATGGTGGACTTGCTCTTCTTCCCGAGGATCTGCCCGATGACGGCGCCGGCGACGGCACCACCGATGACCTTCTTCGCATCGTTGCCGCCGGTCGAGGCGCGCACACGCGTGATGTCGGCGGTCTGGACGTCACCGTCGAGAGCGTAGGTGCGCCCATCGAAGGAGATGTTCACGACGCGAAAGCCCATCTGGATCTGGTCGTTGGCATTCTCGCTGCGCTTGAGCGTCGTCAGCTCGATGGTGACCGCGGCGCCGGCGGGGATCACGGCTCCATCAGAACCGCTCACCGACTCGTTGAGCGTGGCGATGAAGCGATCACCGACCTTGTTGGTGTTGGTGCAGACCTTGTCGGCGGCGCCAAGGTTGAGCATGGTGCCCGCCGCCACGCTCCCCATCTTCTCGGCGGCACCGCTCCCCTTCTCCTCCGTGTTGCCGCCCGGCGTCGTGGTCGGGGCCGGCGTGGTCGGTGTGGGAGTGGTGGTCGTGGGCTTGGGCGGCTTCGCGGCGGGGGGCTTGGCCTT
The DNA here is from genome assembly GCA_020852815.1 of Gemmatimonadaceae bacterium. Classification (NCBI taxonomy): domain Bacteria; kingdom Pseudomonadati; phylum Gemmatimonadota; class Gemmatimonadia; order Gemmatimonadales; family Gemmatimonadaceae; species Gemmatimonadaceae bacterium. The sequence continues at coordinate 63,865 of JADZAN010000030.1, forward strand.
CGGGCGCGGCGTCGGCGCGGGCGGCGTCACGACCGGCGCGGGCTCCGGCGTCGGTTCCACTGCCGGGACGTCTTGCAGCTGCGGCTGGACGGCGGTGTCGCCCCCCACGCGGGCAAGGTCGCGGGCGAGGGTCGTGTCCTGCGCCAGGGCGTCATCGCCCTTCTTCTCGCCCGTACAGGCAACGAGCACGACGGCAAGCATCGCGAGGGCCATGACAGCGGACCAGGGAGCCCGCCGGGTATATTGGGACATGACGTTCCTCCAAGTGAGGTGAGAGGCTGCCCTTCTACATACAGCCTGACACGGCAAAGGTGCCGTGTCCCCCCTCACTACCGCAATCCCGAGTACGCGTGCCTTGCCGCGTGTCTGGGCGCGTGCCTGGACGAGTCACCGACCGTCGACCGATTGATGACTGACTGATGCGTGCGCTCCGTCGTTTGCTCCCCTACATGCGCCCGTATCGCGCGACCCTGCTCGGCGGGTTGGCGTGCGTCGTGGTGTCGGGTGCGCTGGGGAGCGTGAACCCGACGCTGCTCAAGCGGGCAATCGACGGGATGCGCCCCGGGGGCTCGCTCGCCACGGTGTGGCGCGTGGCGGGGCTGATGCTTGCCGTGTCGCTGGTGGCCGGCGTCTTCCGGTTCGCGATGCGCGAGTTGCTCAACGCGCTGTCGCGCCGAGTGGAGTACGACCTTCGCAACGCCCTCTTCGAGCACATCCTCACGCTCGACGCGCCGTACTTCAACCGCACGCGCACGGGCGAACTCATGGCGCGCCTAACGAACGACCTGGGGGCGGTGCGCATGGCGGCTGGGCCGGCGATCATGTACATGGTGAGCACCGCGGTGGGCGGGATCTTCGCGCTGGGCTTCATGATCGCCATCGAGCCGCGCCTCACGCTGCTCGCCCTCCTCCCGATGCTCCCGCTCCCCTTCGTGATGATGAAGCTGGGGCGCGAGATCCACGATCGCTTCGAGAATGTGCAGGAGCACTTCGGGGCGATGACGACGCGCGTGCAGGAGAACCTGGCGGGGACGCGCATCGTGCGGGCCTACCGACAGGAAGCGAGTGAGGAGGCACGCTGGCGCTCGATGAGCGACGACTACCTGCGCCGCAACTTGCGGCTGGCGCGGTTGCAGGCGTTGATGAATCCCACTTTTGCCCTGCTTGGCGGCGCGGGCTCGGCCGTCGTGCTCGGCGCCGGGGGCGCGCTCGTGGTGCGCGGGACGATCACCGTCGGCGACTTCGTGGCCTTCGCGATGTACCTGACGATGCTCGTCTGGCCGCTGATCGCGTTAGGCTGGGTGCTCAACCTGTTCCAGCGCGCCGGCGCGTCGATGGCCCGGCTGAACGAGATCCTCGACGCGAGGCCGCAGGTGACCGCACCCGTGGACGGACGCGCGTTACCGCCGGCGTTTGGCGGGCGGCAGGTCGAGTTCCGCGATGTGGGCTTCCAGTATCCGGCCAAGGGCGATGCCGCGCCGCGCTGGGTCTTCCGACACCTTTCGTTCACGGTCGCGGCGGGAGAGACGTTAGGCATCGTGGGAGCGACGGGGAGCGGGAAGTCGGCGCTGCTCGACCTCCTCACGCGGGCGTGGGACCCGGTGGAGGGGGAGATCCTGGTCGACGGCGTCCCGATTCGCGCGCTGCCGCTCGACACGTTGCGGCGCGAACTGGGCGTGGTACCGCAGGAGACGACGCTGTTCAGCGACACCATCGAGTCGAATCTTGCGTACGGCGCACTCGACGGCGGCGAGGTGCGCTGGGCCGCCGACGTGGCGCAGCTGACGGAGACGATCAAGGACTTTCCCGGCGGCTTCGACACGATCCTCGGTGAGCGCGGGATCAACCTCTCCGGCGGGCAGCGGCAGCGCGCAGCGCTGGCGCGAGCACTCTCGCGAAGGCCATCGATTGTGATCCTCGACGACGCGCTGTCGGCCGTCGACACGCACACCGAAGCGGCGATCCTGCATGGACTGCGCGATGCACTGAGCGGTCGCACCGCCATCATCGCCTCGCATCGCGTCTCGGCGATTCGCGAGGCGGACCAGATCATCGTCCTCGACGACGGACGCATCGTGGAGCGCGGGACGCACGCGACGCTGATCGCGGCGCGAGGGCGTTACTGGGAGCTGTTGGCGCGCCAGCAGGTGGAGGAGGCGGTGGAGGCGGGGGGGTAGGGGGAGCGCGGAGGACGAGAGGACGAGAAGACGAGAAGACGAGGGGTTGGCAGTGGGGGGGAGGGGGGAGGCGGGGTGCCGGCGTGGGGGACTCGAGCCGGTACAGGCCATGTTGCCCACCTTCCCAGCGAAAGCTGCGATCCATTTGTCGTTGCGGCGTGCACGGGCGGTGGTGCGTGCGGCATCGACCCAACGACTGCGCCCTCCGGGCGCGAGCCGCCGCGCCCCATTCCGGCGGAGTCCTGCACGCTCCCCTCCGCCTTCACGCCCACCTTCCCAGCGCAAGCTGGGATCCATTTGTCGTCGCGGCGTGCACGGGCGGTGGTGGGTGCGGCACCGACCTAACGACTGCGCCCTCCGGCCGCGAGCCGCCGCGCCCCATTCCGGCGGAGTCCTGCACGCTCCCCCTCCCCCTCACGCCCACCTTCCCAGCGCAAGCTGGGATCCATTTGTCGTCGCGGCGTGCACGGGCGGTGGTGCGTGCTGTGCCTACCTAACGACTGCGCCCTCCGGGTGCGAGCCGCCGCGCCCCGCTCCGGCGGAGTCCTGCACGCTTCCCCCCGCCCTCACGCCCACCTTCCCAGCGCAAGCTGGGATCCATTTGTGGTCGCGGCGTGCACAGGCGGTGGTGGGTGCGAGACGTGCCGCACGCGGGCGGCGCCTCAGTGCGGGATGTCGGGGCGCCACTTCCGGTTGAGAAGCGTACGGGTGCGAGTGCATGATCCGATACGTGCAAAGATCCTCACCGCAGGGTGCACGGAGGGAAAGCGCACCGGGAAGGTTCCACGCCGAGTCGGGCTGAGGTTCAGGCCCTGGGTCGGCGATCTTGCTCGGAAGGAGGGTGACGCTCCACTCCATCGAGTGAGAAGAGGACGACTCGCGCACGAACCCTCGTCACGCCGCGACTTCGTCCGCGTCCTCCGTGTCATCAAGGCTCTCATGAGTCGCGGATCGCGCTCCCCGCACCTGGCGCAGCGCCTCGCGTGGCCAGGATCACCTTCGTCGCCGGCGTTAGGCGCGTGCCGCGGTTGCAACCGCGCGCGTAAGGCATGTACGGACTCCTGTGCGCGACGCGACGGCAAATGGGTCCCAGCTTTCGCTGGGACGGTGGGCGTGGGGGGGGGGTAACGCAAAACGCCGAGTGGTCGTTAGGCACGTGCTGCGGTTACGACCGCGCGCGTGAGTGCATGTACGGCGGCCTGTGCGGAGCGCGAGGGCAAATGGGTCCCAACTTTCGCTGGGACGGTGGGTGGGGGAAAGGGCGGTGTGCGGAGGTCAGCCGGGCCGGGGTGCGGGCGACTCGCGCCCGGAGGGCGCAGGCGTTAGGTCGGTGGGGCGCACGCCACTGGTCGCGCACGACGCGAGGGCAAATGGGTCCCAGCTTTCGCTGGGAAGGTGGATGGGGGGGCTAAAGCGTGCGCTCGGCACGCACCTAACGACTCCGCCGCCCCATACCAGGCAGCTCCACCCGCACTCACTCGCCCACAGCCGCTCGCATTCAGCCGCTCGCATTCAGCTGCTCGCCCACAGCCGCTCGCATTCAGCCGCTCGCCCACAGCCGCTCGCCTTCAGCCGCTCGCCTTCAGCCGCTCGCCCGCACTCGCTCGCACCCGCTCGCCTACACCCGCTCGCCCGCACTCACTCGCCCACACCCGCTCGCCCACACCCGCTCGCCCACACTCGCTCGCCCGCACTCGCTCGCCCGCACTCGCCCGCCCGCACTCGCCCGCCCGCACTCGCCCGCGCCACCTCGCCTACAACCGCTCGAGGATGAACTCGGGAGTAAACTGCTGCAGCCAGCTTGCCAGGATCGTGAACTGGTTGGTCAGCATCAGGACGCCGACGACGACCATCAGGGCGCCAGCGGCGCGTTGCATCCAGAGCATCTGCTTCTTGAACTTCTGGAAGAAGGACATGAAGCGATCGACGGCGAGGGCGCTCAGGATGAAGGGAATGGCAAGTCCGAGCGAGTAGGCGGTGAGCAGGGCAAGCCCCCGGGGGAGGTCGGCTTCGCTCGATGCGTAGATGAGGATGGAGCCGAGGATGGGGCCGATGCACGGGGTCCAGCCGGCGCCGAAGGCGATACCGACGAGGACGGTGCCCAGGTAGCCGACGGGCTTGTCCGCCAGGTGCACTCGGCGCTCCCGGGCGAAGAAGGCGATGTTCAGGAGCCCCGTCAGGTACAAACCGAAGACGATGATGATCACCCCGCCCACCTTGGTGATCGTGTCGCGCTGCGTGAACAGGACCCGGCCGAGAACGGTCGCCGTGGCGCCCAGCGCAAGGAAGATGAGCGAGAAGCCGAGGACGAAGAGGAGGCCGTGCACGAGCGCCACGCGCTTGCGCGCGGTCACGTCATCGAAGCTCAACCCGGTGATGAACGTGACGTAACTCGGGATGAGCGGGAGGACGCACGGCGAAAGGAAGCTGAGGAGGCCGGCGCCAAATGCTACGAAGAGGCCGATCGATGGAGGTGTCACGGAACTCGCGCTGGAGAACGAATGATCAAGGCGAAAGCTATCGGATGCGCGACGGCCCGGGCGAGGGGGTGCCGCGTTGGCAGTCATCGCAGACGCCGTAGATGACGAGGCGGTGGCGCTGGCGGGCGTAGCCCTGCGACTCGGCGACAATGGTCGTCATCCGCTCGAGTCGTTCGTCACGGAACTCGCGGACCTTGCCGCAGACGGTGCACAGGAGGTGCTCGTGGTGCGGGACGTCGCGCGCGGGCTCGTAGCGGCGGAACCCCTCGCCGAAGTCGCGCTCGACGAGGAGCCCACTGCGCAGCAGGAGCTCGATGGTTCGATACACCGTCGCCAGGCCGATGCCGCTCTCGCGGCGGACGAGTTCGAGGGCGACGTCGTCGGCCGACAGGTGGCGCTCGGAGCGGAGCATGATGTCGGCGATCGCCAGGCGCTGCGCGGTCACGGGGAGGCCGTGGTCGCGCAGGTAGGTGGTGAATGCCTCGACTACGGCGTCGTGGCCCACACGGGGGCGGCGAGGGCAGCGCTGAGCGATTGGCCGGTGAAGCTATGCGGCTCCTGGTCGTCACCGGCGCGCTTGGCGACGCCGCGCACCACGCGCTCGACGGTGTCGAGGGGGGCGTCGGCTTCGTGGGTGATGTCGACGTCCCACTTTCCGCGATCGGGGCCCTTGATCACCAGGCGATAGCGGGCGCTCAGGATCTGCAGGCGATGCGGCGGCGCGGGCGGCACGGCAGCGGGCGCCGCGCCAGCGACGAAGTCACCCTCGCCAGCTGCACTCTCGTCATCCGCGCCGTCGGCGTGCGGCGCGCCACTGTCGTCGGTCGGCGACGTGAGGGCGAGAATGTCGCCGAGTGCGATCGATGCCTCTTCGTTAGGCTCGGCGTCGAGGACGATCGTCTGCATCTCATCGTCCAGCGCCTCCTCGACGTCCGTCGTGTCGGCGGTGTCGGCCATGGGGATGAAGGTCTGCGGCGCGGGGAAATCGTCGCCGCTCCCCCCTTCCTCATCCTCGATGGCGACATCGGTGTCGACGAGCGTGTGGGCTGCTTCGGCGACGTATGCCTCAACGTCGGTTGCATCTACATCTGCCGCATCGAGCGCGATGACGACGTGCGCCTCGCCCGGTAGCTCGTCGTAGGCGACGATGAGCCCATCGCTGTCCTCATCAACGACCACCCCGTCGACCGCGTCCCCTGGCTCGCTCGACTCTCCGAGCATCACCTGCACCGGCGCCTCCGGCGGCTCCGGCGCCTCCGGCGGCTCCGGCGCCTCCGGCGCCTCCGGCGGCTCGACGGCGACGACGGCGACGCCGCTCTCGATCCCGCCCTGACGAATCGACGGGAAGAGGCGGAGCTCGACGATCTCGCTCCCGGCCGGGATGCGCTCGACGATGGCGGTGAGGAAGCGCCGTGTGGTGTCGTTCATCGCGCCCCGCCGACGATGGCGGCGAATGCCTGGGTGACGACCGGGGTGGCGCGACGGAGGAGCGGACGGCGAGCGAGGGGACGGCGATGGGGCATCGGGTGCGGCGAGAGCGGGAGTCGAGTGGCGCGGGGAAAGATCACTGGGGGGAGGGGGGGCTGGAAGGGCGAAGGGCGGACGGGAGACGGGAGACGGGAGACGGGAGTGCGCGGCTGCGCCGCGCGGGTGGGGAGGCGAGTGGTGGTGCTCGGAGGGTGCGACGGTCGGTCGTGGAAGTGGGGCGCCTCCGTGAAGCGCGCAACGCTCGCGCAAACATGCGCGCGCGCGGCCAAGCCGCGCGTACTCCCGTCTCCCGTCTCCCGTCCCGATGCGTCCCCAAGGAGCACGCCACACTCGCCCCCCAACCCAGACAGAGCAGCGGACGAACGCCCGGCGCCTACATCAGCGACACGGGATCGCGATCCACCACGAGCCGCATCCCATCCTTGTTCGGGACCTCGTAGCGCTCGGCGAAGTAGCGGAGGGCGCGGGTGAGCGACGGGCCGTGGTGGGCCTTGACGAGGGTGTGCCAGCGCCAGCGCTGCTTGATGCGGTCGACCGGACAGGGGGCCGGGCCGACGATCGTCAGCTGCAACTCCGGGCGCGCGGTGGCGAGGCGACGGAGCCAGTCGGTCGCGCGCTGGGCCAGGGTGGCGGTCGCGTCCTCGGCGGTGGCGCTGAAGATCACGTTCGCGAGGCGGATCGTGGGCGGGTACGGGGGAGAGACGCGCCCCGGGAGTTCTTCGTCCACGAAGCCCTGGTAGTCGTGATGGACGGCGCAGCGCAGGGCGTGGTGGTTGCCCATGCGAGTCTGGATGATGACGCGCCCAGCCTTGGTGCTGCGTCCGGCGCGCCCGGCGACCTGGGCCAGGAGTTGGAAGGTGCGCTCGGCGGCGCGGAAGTCGGGGAGGTTGATCCCCACGTCGGCGTCGATGACACCCACCAGCGTCACGTTGGGGAAGTCGAGTCCCTTGGCGATCATCTGGGTGCCGAGGAGGATGTCGATGTCGCCGGCGCCCACGCGGTCGAGGATCTCGGCGTGGGCCCACTTGCCGCTGGTGGTGTCGACGTCCATGCGGGCAATGCGCGCGTCGGCGAAGCGCTCGACGAGGAGGCGCTCGACCTGCTGGGTGCCGAGTCCGCGCTGTCGCATGGTGGCGGCGCCGCAGCGTTCGCAGGTGCGGCGGATCTCCTCGGCGTGGCCGCAGTAGTGGCAGACGAGGCGTTCAGGGGTGCGGTGGAGGGTGAGGGAGATGGAGCAGTTGGGGCAGGCGGAGACGTCGCCGCAGGTGGTGCACTGGATGAAGGAGGAGTAGCCGCGGCGGTTGAGGAGGAGGATGGTTTGTTCGCGCGCGGCGAGTGTGTCGCGGATGGCGCGTTCGAGGGGGTCGGAGACGACGCGGCGGAAGGGGTCGTGTGAGGCGGGGGAGGTGAGGCGGCGCGGGGGGGCGGGGATGCGGGTGGGGGTGGGGGGCTGTGGGGGCGGGGGGGGTGGGGGGGGTGGGGTGTTTGGGGAGGAAATGGTACGGAGGGGAATGGAATGGTGAGGTGTGGTGGGGGTGGGGGGGGTAGGTTGGTTTTCGGGGGGGGCCCCCCGCGCCGCCGCCATTCGCTCGGACTGAATCGCACTCCCCTCCCCCGCCCTCCACTCCTCTCCCTCCCCGCGCCGCACGCCGCCCAGGTCGACGATCGCGATCTCCGGCAGTACCCCTCCCCCCACACGCTCCGGCAGCGTGAGGAGGTGATAGGTCCCCTCGCGAGCCAGCACCCAGCTCTCCAGCGACGGCGTCGCGCTCCCCAGCACCGTCACGGCACCGGCGTGCCGCGCGCGCACGATCGCCACGTCGCGTGCGTGATAGCGCGGCGTCTCGTTCTGCTTGTAGCTCGTCTCGTGTTCCTCATCGACAATGATCGCGCCCACATCGTCGAGCGGGGCGAAGATCGCCGAGCGGGCACCGACGGCAATACGCTTCTCGCCACGCTTGAGGGCGCGCCAGGCATCGAGGCGTTCACCATCACTAAGCGCGGAGTGCAGCACGGCGACGCGGTCGCCGAAGACGCCGCGAAAGCGGTCGACCGTCTGGGGGGTGAGGGCGATCTCCGGGACGAGGACGATCGCCGTGCGCCCGAGGTCGATGACCAGTCGGCGCAACACCTCGAGGTAGACGAGCGTCTTGCCGCTCCCGGTCACCCCGTGGAGGAGGAAGACATCGCCCCCCTTCCCCGCCGTGATGCGCGCGATGGCCTCCTGCTGTGCCGATGTAGGGGCATGCGCGGGCGGCGGCGAACCGGGGCGCGCGGCGAAGGGATCGCGGTTGACCGCCTCGCGCAGCACCTCCACGACGCCGCGCTTGACCAGTGCATCGATCACCCCCTCGGAGACGCCGAGCCGCTCGACGACGTGCTCCACGCTCGCCCGTCCGCCGGAGGCCTCGAGCAACTCGTACACCTCACGCTGTCGCGGGGCGCGCTTGAAGAGCGCATCGCGGGCCATGAGGGAGTCGAGCCGCTGCGCCAGGGCGAGCGCACGGCGCGTCTTGCCGGGGGGAGACGGGACGTCGACGCCGGTCAGCGCAGCGGGGAGGGCGCTGCGCAGCGTCATGCCTAACGGCGCAACGTAGTAATCGGCAAGCCAGTGGCAGGTGGCCACGAGCGACGGTGAAAGCGCCGGCTCCGGATCGGGGACTGCGGTCACCGCCTTGTACTTCACCCCCTCGAGCGGGGCCGCGTCGGTGGCGACGACGATCCCCACATCGGCCCGGTTGCGCCACGGGACCACGACGCGACTCCCGACGGCGATCGGGTGCGCGAAGTCGCGATCGACCGCATACGAGAATGTGCGGAAGAGCGGGACCGGGAGGGCGACGTCGACGAGGCGCGGCATGTCTCCGAAAGCTACTCCGCGGTTCCAGCCCCCGAGCGCGCCGCGACGAGATCGCCTAGCTTCCCGCCATGTCCGCGCCACGTAGTCGCTCGCACATCCCCGCCGCCGGAAAGGCCGGCGCCGCCACGACGTCGCTCGCCAGGCGGCTGGAGGAGCACGGCCTCATCATGCTGTACGACGGACGCTGCGGGCTGTGTAATGCGACGGTGCGCTGGCTCCTCAGGCGCGACCGCGGGGGGACGATGTGCTTCGCCCCGCTCGAGTCCGCGATCGGGCGCGCGGCGCTGGCTCGGCTCCCCTCGCTCAATGGCGTCGATTCCGTCGTCCTGCTGCACAAGGACGGGGCGTGGATCAAGTCGACGGCGATGCTGGAGATGCTGCGCTATGTGGGAGGCGTGTGGAGCTTCGCGACGGTGGGCTACGCGCTCCCGCGCGGTGTGCGCGACGCGATCTACGATTTCATCGCCAGGCGGCGCTACGCATGGTTTGGGAAGTTGGCGGCGTGCCCGCGTCCGTCGCCCGAGGATGCGCCGCGCTTCCTGATGAAGGGAGTGTGAGGCGGGGGCGCGGCGCGCTCAGAGCGACGTGACGGCCGCGGCTCCCGAGTGGCGGGCGAACCAGGCGGTGCGTTGTTCAGCCGCGGTCCCGTTGTTGAGCAGGAAATTGAGGAGCGCGTCGGCCAGTTCGAATCCCGTCTGGTAGCGATCGCCGGCCGGCTTGGCGAGGCAGCGCATCACGATCGCCGACAGCTCCATGGGGACGCGCGAATCGACGACTTCAGGCGCAACGGGGGCCTCGTGCACCTGCTTGTAGCCGACGGAGTACGAATCGGCGCCGTCAAAAGGAGGAAAGCCGAGTAGCATCTCGTAGAGCATCACGCCCACGGCGTAGAGGTCGCTGCGGCCGTCGACCATCTTCCCCATCGCCTGCTCGGGGGACATGTAGTGGGGCGTCCCCATGGCGCGCCCGCTGCGCGTGAGGCGGCCGTGGAAGCGCGCAGTGGCGATGCCGAAGTCGGTGATCATCGCATGCCCGTCTTCATCGAAGAGCATGTTGTCGGGCTTGATGTCGCGGTGCACGACGCCGCGGCGGTGCGCGTAGTCGAGCGCCGTCGCCACCTGCGCGCAGATCGTCGCCGAGGGTGTTGCGGCCACCGTCTTGTCGCGCACGAGAACGTCGGCGAGCGAGCCGCCGGCCATGTACGGCATGACGAGATAGACGAGGTTATCGAGGTCGGCGAAGTCGAGGATGGGACAAATGTGCGGATGCAGGAGCTGGCTCGACGCCTCGGCTTCGCGCTTGAAGCGCTCGCGCATCTCCGCATCCTTGGCCAGGTGCGCGTGCAGCACCTTGATCACGAGCGGGCGATCGAGCGTGGCGTGCATCGCGTAGTACACGTGCGCCATCCCGCCGCTCCCCATGCGACGGACGACGCGATAGCGTGCGCCCGACACCTTGCGGAGGTTGGTGAGCTCGGAATCGGGCTGCTCGATGGGGGCGGCGCTGACCTCGGGGAGGTCGGCGTGGCATCGCGTGCACTTGACGGCGCGCGTCCGGTTCCAGGTGCCGCAGTCGGGACAGAACACGGCTCAAGCTCCGAACTGCAGGCGAACAAAGTCGTACGGCGGCAACGGCTGCGAGTGCTCGATCGCCATTTCCGGGAGGCGTGCGCGTTCCTCGCTCACCGCATCGCGGAAGCTCCCCCACTTCTCGCGCTCGACGAGGAACGAGGCCTCGACGCTGCGCCCGTGCGCGTCCTGCTGCGGCGCGAAGGTGACGCAGGCGGTTGCGCTGCGCTTGAGGAAACGGAAGGAATCGAAGACTGTCGTCTCGAAATCGGCGATGCGCCCTTCGCGTGTCTCCGTCATCGCCGTCGCGTCGTTGGCGTCCACCGGGTTCGGGACCACGCGCACGCGCGTCATCACGCGGTCGCCCAGGTCACCGACCGCCTCGAGGAGCGTCGTGTAGTGCAGCTCCATCCAGTGCAGGAGCGACGAGCGGGAACGAAAGACCGTGCCGAAGGGGGCGGGAACGACGGGTTGCACGCGAAAGGCATCCTCGACGACGCGGCGATACTCGTCGATCGCGTCGCGCGTGGCGGCAAGGCGTTCGTAGGGGGCGGAACGCACGATGGCGACGAGGTCCCGGAGGGGGACCGACTCCGTCCCCGAGATGCGCAGCGGTGCCGCGGCATCATGACTGACGACTCCAAAGAGCTGCAGCGCTTCAGCGCCGATGGCGGGAGTGCGGAGGCTGCGCGTGCGCGCCACGAGATCCTCGATGGTCCTGCGTTGGGAAGGGTCGATCCCGACCGATTCGTTGGAGAGGCAACGACCCACTGCTGAGTATCGGCAGGCGGTCGTGATACGACAGGACATTCTGACCGAGCGACGCGCTGCGACCGCCGCCTTCATGGCCCCGCGTGAGAGCGCCGCAACGAGTCGCGGCGATCGTTCGCCATGCGGAGGTCAGACGATTCTCACGGCAGGGTCCGTCACATGGAACTTTCTGCCGAACAGAAACTTGCCGACCGGGCGATGGCGCGCGAGCGCATGCGTGCGTGGTTGGTCGTGCATCAGAGAGTGTAGGTCGAGGGGCGGCGGGACTGAAGTGGGGCGGATTGGCGGGTTGGGGGCGGGGGGGGGAAGTCGGGGTCAAGCGAATCGAGCGAAAATCGGGGTCAGCGCAGATCGGGGTCAGAGTCACCGAGAATTTGGTTCGCTGACTCTGATATGAAGCGACCTGTCAAGTGGCGACGTGGTCCGGGGGGTGGGAGTGGGGCGTACACGGGCGAGGGGCGGGGCGAGTGGACGGCGGGACGCGGCGCGCGACGGCTGATCACTCT